>CADDYR010000028.1 GCA_902810765.1 Chloroflexota bacterium | reverse complement strand
CGGCGATGTCCGGCCCTCCCCCGAATCGGCTCGCGACCACGGGCAGCCCCGTGGACATCGCCTCGACGAGCGACAGCCCGAACGGCTCGTACAGGGCGGGGAGGCAGAACACGGACCCTCGCTCGGCCGCCCAGCGATACAGCGCCGCGGCCGCGACCTGCCCGTCCAGGCCGAAGGCCGAGACCTTGCCCCACAGCCCGCCGCGCTCCACCTCGCCCGCCAGCTCCTCCAGCAGCGCCCGCTCCTCTGCTGACGCGCTCTCGGGACGGCGCAGCGGGTCGTCCAGCCCGCGCGTGATCATCACCAGGTTCGCCCGCGTCTGCAGCTCTGGAGAGGAGCCGAAAGCGCGCACGAGCGCGACGTGATTCTTCTTCCTCTCGAGCCTGCTCCAGGCGAGCACGACCGGCAGCCCTCGCCTCTCGGCCGGGAGGTCGCGCGCCAGCGCCGCCTCGATCCTCGTCCTCACCGGCCCGTCCACGACCTCGTAGGGTGCAGGCGTGAACAGCGAGAGGTCCACCCCCGGCGGCACGACCTCGAAGCATCCCTCGTCCCGCCTCGCCACGACGTCTCTGTAAGCGTGGTGGGTGTGGAGCTCGCGGCGCTCCGGCCGGCTGCTCGAGACGACGACCGATGCGCGGGCCAGACAGGCCCGCTCCGCGGATACGCGCGCCCCGAAGCTGTACTCCTCGTCCAGCATCCGCACCCGCTCCTGATATGGACGGCCGGAGTGAAGCCCGCCCGCGAGCAGGCTGTCGAGCTTGAGCGCGCCGAGCGAGTGCGCGGTGAACAGGAAGGGCGCACCCGATCTCCTGGACAGCGCGGCGGCGCTGATCCCGCCGTCCGCGTAGTGCCCGGTCCACACGTCCGGCCATCTGCCCTGCTCGGCGTAGAACCGCGCGATCCCTTCCACCCACTCGCTCAGGTGCGGCCACAGTCGCTCCTTCGGCAGGAAGCGCACCGGGCCGCACGGAAAGCGTAGGATGCGAACTCCTGGCGCGTCGGGATAGGAGCCGAGCTCCGCCTCGAACTCTGGCCAATCGGGGTCTCGCATCCGGCGCGTTACGATGTCCACCTCGTGCCCGAGCCGCGCGAGCGCGAGCGAGACCTCGCGCACGTACACGAGCTGCCCGCCGAAGTCGGGGTGCGCCGTCAGGTGGCTGCCCGCGGCGTCGAAGTTGCCCTGAGGGTTGAGGAACGCGAAGTACACCACGGCACCTCCAGCACGAGCGCCTTCGCCTCGCTGGCGAAGCGCAAGGCGAGTATAGGCACCGCCGAGACTTCCGTCAAGCAGCGCGGGACGCGGCACGAGCCCGACCTGATACAATGGTTTCTCTCAAGCCTGGGCGTGGAACGCGGCCCCGCGCTGGCAGCCTTGACAGGAGGAACGCGGTGCTGGACTTTGGCTGGCAGGTCAGCACGACGGACGCCTCGGACGCGGGGCGGGTGTCGGGCGCGATGTACGACTGGATGACCAAGGCTCTCAGGGGCGTGGTCGTCCGCCGCGGCGTGCTCACGACACGGGACATCTCCGTGCCGATCGAGCACGTGAGCTCCATCGAGGACGGCCTGGTGTCTCTCTCGATAACCTCCGAGGAGCTGGAGGGGCTGGAGGACTACAGGGTGCACCGGTACGTCTCGCCGGACACCGGCGAGGAGGCCGGGCCGGGAGGTGACCAGGCGGTGGCCTACGAGGGGCCCGCCCCCTCCGCGATGGAGGGAGGAGACCCGACGAACCCGTGGACGGTGTCCCTCACCCCGTTCGCCGAGGCCGAGGAGAGCCGCCTCGTGGAAGGCTCCGTCGGCATCACGCAGGGGCAGGACGTGGTGTCGGAGGACGGGCGGCTGCTGGGCCAGGTCACCCACCTGGTGTACGACGGGGACCGGCTCACCGGGGTGATAGTGCGCCCTCCGGAGGTGTTCGGCGCGGGCAAGATCGTCGGCGTGGACCGGATCGCCACCCTCGCGCTCGACCAGCTCACCCTGTCGCTCGGCGCGGAGGCGTTCGAGGATCTGCCCGAGGCCCCGGCCTCGTAAGGCTCCGCCGGCAGCCACGGTGAGCCCCTCCGCACGACCTCGGGCTCGTACAGCGGCGAGATGCTACGCGGTCACGACGAAGGCGCTGACCGTGTCCTCGACGTAGCGCCCCGGCCACTCCACGTCCAGCCGCTCCCAGCTCGAGCCTGCGTCCGTGGACCGGTACACGCCGCGGTTGCACGCGGCGTAGAACGTCCCCGCCCTCGCGGGATCGGCGGCGAGGACGTGCCTGGTCGTGCCGCGCGGCTCGGGCAGTCCCTCGACCACTTCCTCGAAGGGCGAGTCGCCGATCCTTCGGTACACGTGTGAGTCGGCCATCCGGGCATTGTGGGCGTGGCCGGCGCTCCGGGCGGCGGAGACGAGCACCGTGTCCGGATCGTCGGGGGCCACCGCGAGGCCCCATACGTAGCCGTGGCGCAGCCCGTCCATCGGCCTCAGCCAGGTGTCACCGCGGTCGCGACTCTCGAAGTAGCCGTCGCCCGCGGCCGAGTATAGCCTTCCCGGCGCGAGCGGGTGGGCTGCCAGGGTGTGCGTGTCGCGCGGGCCGTCCGGCTGCCTGTCCTCCCAGGTCAGCCCCCCGTCCCTGGTGCGGACGAGCGCCCCTGCCTCGATGCACACGTACACCCAGCCGGCCCTGAGCGGGTCCGGCGTGATCCATCGGACGTGGCTGGTGTGCGGTCTGGGCGGGAAGCTCCAGGTCGGCGCCGAGGGCAGCCGCTCCATCTCCTCGAGTCGGACCCACGTCCTGCCGCCGTCCTCCGAGCGATACAGCGCGCTCGGCTCGGTGCCCGCGTAGACCACACCAGGTCCGTCTCCCCGCTCCAGGGGGCTTACGGCGACCGCACTCACCGAGCCCTGCTCGACGCCGTCCCACGCCCGCTCCCAGGAGCTGCCCTCCCCGTCGCTCGACCACAGACCTTCGCCCATCGTGCCGCAGTACATCACCTCCGGGCGCCCGGGATCGAGCGCGAGGCAGGTGACGCCACGCGCCCCGGGGACCGCCCTCTGTTGACAGCGGCCCGCCTCCTCCGCCAGGATCATCAGGTCTCCCCCCGCCGCCACGTACAGCCTGGTCATCGGACCTCTCCCCTCGACTACTGTGCGCTATCCACCTGTACGACCTATTGTGCGCCCGTTTGACCGTTCTGTCCATGCTCGCGTATACTTGCCAACTAGTAGCTGCCAGCCGGCAGGAGGTTTGGATTCAAGTGACGCGTGATCAGGACGAGGAGCCGGGAAGGTTCGACGAGCAGGACTATTCGGAGCTCGACGAGGAGATCGAGATCGCGCCGAACGAGGCGCGGGTGATCGTCACACTCGCCCGTGAGGAGGAGGGTATAGACGGCTTCATAGACACCATCGAGGGCCTCGAGTTCGACCCCGGCGACGCCGAGGGCGCTTCGGGCAGGGACGTCCTGAGGCTGGCCGCCGAGATGGTGCTCATCGCAGCGGGCTACGGCGAGCAGGAGGTCCAGAGGTTCCTCGACACCGCCTCTCGCGGTCCGATGCAGCTCTCGTAGCGCGTCCTCCGCTTCCACCCACTCGCTCCACCGGGTCACGGCCTTCTCCAGCCCCGGTACAGCGCTACGTCTCCAGCCTCTCCGCGACGAGTATCAGCCTGTCACCGCGCCCTGAGTAGGGCTCGAGCTCCCACGAGCCCAGCACCTCCCGCACCGAGTAGCCCGTGCCCTCCAGCAGCAGCTCCATCTCGGCTCGGGAGTAAGGGCGCATCGCGGTCCGGGCGATGGATCGCGTGAGCGCCCCGCCGACCACGCGGTCCCACAGGAAGGTCACCTCCTCCACTCCGCGCGCGGCGTCGAAGCAGCTCGACACCATCTTCGTCACGACTGCGTCGCCGTCCTCGAACACCCCCGCAAGCCACAGCTCCCCGCGTCCGGGCGGGCGCTGGGCCGGGTCCTCTAGGTCGATCAGCAGCAGCCCGGCCGTGCGCAGGGCCACGTGCACGGCCTGCAGCACGGCGCGCGACTCCCCGAGGTCGCTCAGATGCGCCCAGGTGTTCAGCGCGCAGAAGGCCATGCCGAAGGCCTGCTCGCCGAGAGGGGGGATCCCGGCGAGCTCCGAGTGGACGAGCCTCCAGCGCTCCGGCGGCTGGTCCGCCAGCCTCTCCCTCGCCCTCTGCAACATCGCCTCCGAGGAGTCTACCCCCACCACCTCGTGCCCGGCGCTCACGAGCGGCTCCATCAGCCGGCCCGTGCCGCACCCGAGCTCGAGCACCGGCCCGCCCGTCATCATCGCGTATGACAGGTACATGTGAGCGTCTGCCTCGAAGCCCTCGTGCTCCAGGTCATAGTAGTGGGCGATCTCCTCCGAATACACTCCCCGCGATCCCCCAAGCTGTAACGCCCTCGAACGATGGAAATGGTATCACACGGTCCGGATGCGGCGCCGACGACTGTGGTAGAATCGGCCCGTCGGAGACCAGACACAACCCCGTGGGGAGCCGATGATCGGAGAGAGTGTCAGGAGGCGGGGCACCCCGGCCCTGGGCCTCGATACGGAGCGATTCCCCGTCGTCAGGAGCGACGTCCTGAGCGGATGGAACGTGGTCCTGTGGAACGACGACGTGCACTCGATGGATTACGTCGTCGCGGTGCTCGTGCGGACCATCGGCCTCGACATCGAGCGTGCGGTCGAGGTGATGCTCGAGGCGCACAATCATGGTCGGGCGGTCGCGTGGTCCGGAGCGAAGGAGATCGCCGAGACGTATCGCGACGGCCTAGAGAGCCACGGCCTGACGGCCACCATCTCGCGGTAGTGCGCCCGACCGACGAGGGGGCGGCGGTCTCACAAGGGCATGTTAACCTCGGTTAAGAAAGTGCAACCGCGAGGCGTTGTCACCCGTCCGCTGTGTATCTATAATGCGACGCACGAGGGTGAGGGAGCTTCCTGATGGCCGTACGTGAGCAGCAGCGACAGCTAGTCATGACCGCCGATCCCGCACTCGCGTGGGTTCGGCTCGTGTTCGTCGCCCTCGTCGGCGTGGTGGTCCTGTTCATCGGGACTCACGGCCCGAGTCCGCTGCTCGTGTGGGGAGTGCTGACAATCGTTGCGGCTTACGCCGCCGCGGACTGCTTCCTCGGGCTATACAGGCGCTTCCGCTGGCTGCTCACCAGACGCGTGTACGCGGCGATCGACCTCGCGCTGATCACGTTCCTGGTCGCCATCACTGGAGGCTCATCGAGCCCCCTGTACATGCTGTACTCTCTGCCGCTCGCCGTGACCGTGCTCACCCAGGGAGCTCGCGCCGGAGCCCTGTACTGCATGGCGGTGAGCGTGCTGTACGGGGCCGTGGGCGCGGCCGGCTCGCCCACCCACTCGATGGTCTGGGTCGCTCACCTCGGCATCTTCTGGGGCCTGTACCTGCTGCTCGCTTACGTCACCTACGCGGAGGAGACCCGGGAGGAGAAGGCGCGACGCCGCGACGAGCTCGGCGCGATGCACAGCGCGGCCACCGCCCCCGTGCACACGGGCGACATCCCCACGGTGGTCGAGAGGATCCTCACCGGCGCTCTGGGAGCCACCCATTCCTGCTGGGTCGCGATCTTCCTGTACGAAGAGACCGACGACCGCTTCGTCACCCGATACTCCCTCGCGCTCGACGACCACGACGGCGACGTCCGCCAGGAGCAGGTCCAGGTGTACGCCTCGGACGTGCTGTACACGGTGCTGTACACTGGCACTCCGATGGCGATATGCGACGTCCACTCCGACCGCAGGCTGAAGGACTCGGTCATTCGGCGGGAGCACGTGCGGGCGGCGCTGGTGTTGCCGCTCGCCACGGGCGACAGGCGCATCGGGGTGCTCTGCTTCGGGCGAGCCGAGACGCACAGGTTCTCGCAGCACGAGATGCGCTTCTCCGAGACGCTGGCCAAGCAGGCGGCGGTGGCAATCCACACCGCCGTGCTGTTCGAGGAGGCGGCGAGCATCGAGGCGGCGAAGGAGGCCGACAAGCTCAGGGCGCAGCTGCTGGCGACCGTCAGCCACGAGCTGCGCACCCCGATCGCCGCAATCCAGGGGTTCGCCTCCTCCCTGCGCTGCGCCGACGGACTGGACATCCCGAAGGAGATGGAGCAGGACTGGATCTGCGAGATCGAGTCGAACGCCGAGCGCCTCCGCAGGCTCGTCACGGATCTGCTCGACCTGTCTCGCCTGGAGGCAGGAGCGCTGCGGATGAACTTCGAGTGGCAGGACCTGCACGACATCCTGGAGGAGCTGAGGCCCAACCTGGAGATACTCGCCGGATCGAGGAAGCTGGTCGTCCAGGTCCAGCCCTCGCTGCCGCTCGTGCGCTGCGACGCCGAGCGCGTGGGGCAGGTGCTCACCAACCTTCTGGAGAACGCGGCGAAGTTCTCGCCCCCGGACAGCATGATCGTGGTGGGCGCGGAGCGACACGAAGGAGGGGTGAAAGTGGGTGTGCTGGACGAGGGTCAGGGGGTCCCTCCGGAGTTTCGGGAAAGGGTCTTCGAGCGCTTCTATCAGGTCGAGGACGGCTCGCCGGGGAGGCAGCACGGCACGGGGCTGGGCCTCGCCATCTGCAAGAACATCATCGAGGCTCACGGCGGCAGGATCTGGGTGGAGAGCAGCGCGGGCCAGGGCTCGATCTTCTACTTCACGCTGCCCTCGCCCTCCACGCGAAACTGACGGGCGCATGGCAAGGGTGCTGATCGTCGAGGACGAGCCGAGCCTGCTCAAGTTCCTGAGCCAGAACCTGGCGCTCCGCGGCTACGACGTCGTGGCGGCGGCGGACGGCCAGCAGGGGCTGGCACAGGCCAGGAGCGCCTCGCCCGACCTGATCCTGCTCGACCTGATGCTGCCGGGGTTCTCAGGATGGGACGTGCTCAAGCAGCTGGCGCGGGAGGGGATCCTCGAGCGGACGCCCGTAATCGTCGTCACTGCCGCGTCTCGCGAGGAGGACGAGCAGCGCGCCCGGATGCTGGGCGCGACCGACTACCTGGTAAAGCCGTTCGGGGTGCCCGAGATGCTGTCGCGCATCAGGGCGCTCCTGCCGGCTCCATTCGGATCGTAGCGGCCACGGGGGAGGGCCATGAAGAAGGAATGCATCGTCGTGGTTGACGACGAGAAGAGCATCCTCAAGCTCATCTCGTCCCAGCTCAGGGTACGGGGGTACGAGGTCTACACCGGACTGGACGGCGAGGAGGCGATCAGCCTCGTCGAGCAGCACAGCCCCGACCTGCTGCTGCTCGACGTCAAGATGCCGGTGATGAACGGCCTGGAGGTCTGCAAGCGGCTGCGCGAGTGGTCGAAGGTGCCGATCATCGTGATCAGCGCGCTCGGCGACGCCAGCTACGCGGTCGAGGCGCTCGACTCCGGGGCGGACGACTACCTGCGCAAGCCGTTCCACGTCGAGGAGCTGCTCGCAAGGGTGCGCACCCAGCTCCGCCGGGCCGAGGAGCGTCCGGCGCAGCAGATGCAGTCGGTGTTCCGCAGCGGACCCCTCACCGTCAACTTCTCCCGGCGGCAGGTCACCCTGTGCGATCAGGAGGTGAAGCTCACTCCGACCGAGTACTCGATCCTCGAGCAGCTCGTCCAGAACGCGGGCAAGGTGATGACGCACCAGATGCTGCTGCACCGGGTCTGGGGGCCGGACTACTCGGAGGAGAACGAGTACCTGCGCGTGTACATCGGGCGGCTGAGGCGCAAGCTCGACACCGGACCGGACGGCCCGAAGTTCATCATCACCGAGCAGGGCGTGGGCTACCGCTTCACCGACTCGTACCTCTGAGCCGGGAGGCAGGCCTCCGCCCCCTCCCGGCCGGTTTACGAGCCTTTTACAAACGCTCGCGACTTGTTACGCGGCTGTTTAGCCCGTCGTCCCTATACTCCAATGCAGTGATCGCTCCACGCGGAGGAGCACGAAAGGAGTATTCGGACGATGAGCGCCTATCCGTGCCTGGACGAGAACCGTCACTACCGATCCTTTCCCTGCTCTCAGTGCTGGGCGGAGAGGTGCATCTTCGGCAAGAAGCCCGTGAGCAAGGCGCGGATCACCCTGGCTCCCGGCCAGAAGGCGTGCGAGGTCTGCGGCACGCCGTACCAGGCGTACGGCAAGAGCAAGTATTGCTCGGACGAGTGCCGGCGCAAGGCGATCGCGAAGCAGCGCAGGCGCAGGCGCAACCGAGTCTCGGACATGATCTACTAACTGCGACGGGATCCGGGCCGGTTTGACACGCTCTCGGGGTGCCCCGTATAATCCTTACTGCCAGGGGGCGTAGCTCAGCTGGGAGAGCGCTACAATCGCACTGTAGAGGTCAGGGGTTCGAATCCCCTCGCCTCCACCTCCAAAGGGCCTGACACATCAGGCCCTTTCTCGCGCGCAAGAGTTGCCTGGCACCCGAGCGTGGGATATACTCTTGTCGTAAGACGCAAAGCGTTGATCGGGAGTAGTAGGCTCACTCCTCCAGAGATCCGCACGAACGGTGCGAGTGCGGAGAGGCCGTGAGAGGAGCGGCTCCAGAGCCGAACTCGCCCGTGAGCGCGCCGGTGAAGCGCGTTGCGCGCCCAGTCGGCGACGGACACCCCAACGTTACTGGGGTCTCGAGTGGGCCGGGACGTCCCGGTCAAGCGAGGTGGTACCGCGGAAGGCAGGGGCCTTTCGTCCTCACGGGCGAAGGGCCCCTGTACTTTTGTGAACCGGATGGTGTGAGATGGCACAGAGAGTCGAACCAGGATCCAGGACCGACGAGCGCTACGATCCGAAGGAGATCGAGAGCCGCTGGCGCGCGCGCTGGGAGGAGTCGGGCCTGTACAGGACGAACCTGAGGGACGACAGCAGGCCGAAGTACTACAACCTGATGGAGTTCCCGTACCCCTCGGCCGAGGGGCTGCACGTCGGCCACGTGTACACGTACAGCGGGGCGGACACGAACGGCCGCTTCAGGCGAATGCAGGGATACAACGTCTTCGAGCCGATGGGCTTCGACGCGTTCGGTATCCACTCGGAGAACTACGCGCTGAAGCAGGGCATCAACCCGATGGACCTGACGGCCCGCACCGTCCGCCGCTACCGGGACGAGCAGATGGTGCGCCTGGGCTGCATGTGGGACTGGAGCCACGAGGTCAACACCAGCCAGCCGGACTACTACAGGTGGACCCAGTGGCTGTTCCTGCAGATGTACAGGGCCGGTCTGGCCGTGCGCAAGAGCGCGCCGGTCAACTGGTGCCCTAGCTGCCTGACGGTGCTGGCGAACGAGCAGGTCATCAACGGCCGCTGCGAGCGCTGCGACACCGAGGTCGTCCAGAAGGAGATGGTCCAGTGGTTCTTCAAGATCACCGAGTACGCCGACCGCCTGCTGGACGATCTGGAGAAGCTGGACTGGCCCGAGATCTCCAAGCGGCTGCAGCGCAACTGGATCGGCCGCAGCGAGGGCGCGGAGCTGGTGTTCGAGGTCGCCGACACGGGCGAGCCGATCCCAGTCTTCACCACCCGGCCCGACACCGTCTTTGGAGCCACCTACGTGGTGCTGGCGCCCGAGCACCCGCTGGTCGAGCGGATCACGACGCCTGAGCAGCGCGAGGCGGTCGAGGCTTACCAGCAGAAGGTGAGCTATGAGAAGGAGATCGAGCGCCTGTCGCTGGAGAAGGAGAAGACGGGCGTCTTTACCGGCGCGTACGCGGTGAACCCGGCGAACGGCGAGCGCGTGCCGATATGGATCGCCGACTACGTGCTGATGACCTACGGCACCGGGGCGATAATGGCGGTGCCCGCGCACGACGAGCGGGACCACGAGTTCGCCCGCAAGTTCGGGCTGCCCATCGTCGAGGTGATCGAATCCGAGGGGGGCGTCTCGGAGCACGCCTACACCGGGCCCGGAACGATGAAGCGCAGCGGGCGGTTCGACGGCACCCCGAGCGAGGAGGGGAAGCGAGCCGTCACCGAGTGGCTGGAGTCGAGGGGGCTGGGCAAGAGGGCCGTCACTTACAGGCTGCGCGACTGGCTGATCAGCCGCCAGCGCTACTGGGGGCCGCCCATCCCGATTGTCTACTGTGAGCGGGACGGCGAGGTGCCCGTGCCCGAGGACCAGCTGCCGGTCGTCCTGCCACACGTCGAGGACTTCCGACCCACGGGCACGGGGAAGTCGCCGCTGGCGACGGTCGAGGAGTTCTACAAGGCCACCTGCCCGAGGTGTGGCGGCCCCGCGGTGCGCGAGACCGACGTCTCGGACACCTTCCTGGACTCGTCGTGGTACTACCTGCGCTACCCCTCGACGGAGTTCGACGACCGCCCGTTCGACCCCGAGCTGACGCGGAAGTGGCTGCCCGTGGACTCGTACATGGGCGGCAAGGAGCACATCGTGCTGCACCACCTGTACTCGCGCTTCGTGACGAAGGTGCTGCACGACCTGGGCTACCTGGACTTCGACGAGCCGTTCCAGCACCTGCGCCTGCACGGGATCATCACGTATCAGGGCGCGAAGATGAGCAAGTCGCGGGGCAACGTGATCAACCCGGACGAGTACATCGCCCGCTACGGCGCGGACACGCTGCGCACCTACCTGCTGTTCATGGGGCCGTACGAGGAAGACAACGACTTCCAGGACACCGCGGTCGCCGGCGTCTCCAGGTTCCTGGGCAGGCTGTACGCGCTGGTGGACTCTCGCCACGAGCACGGCGGCGGTCCCGGCACGGACATGAGGCAGATGCACCAGACCATCGGCCGGGTCACGCACGAGCTGGACAACCTGCGCTACCACACGGCCATCGCCGCGCTGATGGAGATGTCCAACTGGATCACCTCGGTGCGCGACGATATGACCTCGGAGCAACAGGAGGATGCGCTGAGGACGCTGGCGCTGATGCTGGCCCCCATCGCACCCTTCACCGGCGAGGAGCTGTGGCACAGGCTGGGCGGGGAGTACAGCGTGCACAACCAGAGGTGGCCGGAGTACGATCCCGCTGCGCTGGGGAAGAGCGCCGTCACGATCGTCGTACAGGTGAACGGCAAGGTGCGCGACCGCTTCGAAGTCCGGCCGGGCACGCCCGAGGATGAGGCCGTGCGGCTGGCCCACGAGAGCCCGAGGGTGAGTCCCTACCTGGACGGCAGGACCGTGCGCAAGATCGTGTGGGTGCCCGACAGGCTGCTGAACCTGGTGGTCGGATAGGCCGCGAGGGGCGAGGAGCACGACCTCCTCGCCCCTCGGTCCGTGAGACCACCCAGCACGCATCCTCCACCGCCGGTCCCCGGCACGGCCGGCAGCACCCGCCAGCCGTGCGTCGCATATGAGTAGATCACGGAGATCGTGGTATCACGCCTGAATATCAGGCCGGAGCGGATGAGCTCGTCGGGATAGTACTGGTCCGCACGCGCGGCGCGGTAGAACGTGAAGGCCATCGGCACCCCTGCAGGCACCCGCTGTACGGCCACGGACTGGTACCTGCTCTCACGGGACGCCTCCGTGTACACCTCACCGCCGCGGCAGATTGGTACGCCTGGATACCTGCCTTGCAGCGGGCGTGAGACGCACAGTGGCGGTATGTCCACCCAGCCCCACGGCCAGCCCTTCGCTGGGAAGGCCAGGTAGAAGGAGTCCCTGGACGATACTGGCCCCTCGAGCACGAGCCTGAAGGTGACCGAGACCTGCCTGCGCGCTCCCGCTGGCGCGACGCTCAGCCCAGTCCCGGGCACAAAGCGATGCATCGGGTTGGTGCCGTCCGGGTTGACCCACAGCGGCTTCAGCCCGGGCACACCGTTCACGCATCGAGGCTCCGCGTCGCTCGCGGTGGTCAGCCTCCTCCCCGCGACCTCAACCACGAGACGACGGGACGCGTTCGTGCCGCACCAGGTCGTCCACTGCAGGTACAGCCCTGGGACGAGCCTGGGCGGCACGTCGAACTCGAACCGGTAAAGCGCCCCGTTGCGCTCGATCGGGAGCGGACGCCCCTGTTCGTCGAGCAGCGAGATACGGGCAATCCCTTCGAAGTGACATGGTCCCGACCGGCTCCTCACGTCGGCTCCGATCATCAGCCATAGATTGCCCGCGCCCGCCTCGGTCAGAAATCTCGCTGGGCCTATCTCGAGATCGCGATCCCTGCAGGGACGAAGGCTCTTGGGGACGACTGGGAAACCTCCCGGGCGGTCGCTCGAGATCGCGGCGCGGGCTCCGAGCGGGCTCATCGTGAGCAGCGTGCACCACACGACCACGGCCAGATACGTCCTTCTCAACGTCAGCGCCTCCCCGGCCGGTACTATCGCGGCGGGCGCGCTCCATAAGCTTCGTAAACGTTAACGCGGACTGCCGGGCCCTGTGACACCAAGTCAGGGTGAAGGCTTGAGTATGTCATTCTGAGGCCCGAAGGGCCGAAGAATCTGTAGACGCCCTTCAGGGCGGTCCCCTCACAGATCCTTCGCCTGCGGCTCAGGATGACAAAAGGGTAGAGGGCGCAGGATGACAAGGGTAGGTGGCTCAGGATGACGACGCCTGATGGCCTCAAACAGTGGAAGGGTAAGTGTCCAACCCGGAATCGATATCACACCGATCAGGGCCAGTACACGGCAGGATATCGGGTATGCCCGAGGAGAAAGCCCGTTGAGGTGAGAGCCAGGAAGGACGGCACTCTAGCGCGTGTTCGCCTCCGACAGGTCACAGATGCTGCGCACTGGGGAGAGGTAGAGGTGGGCGAGCCCTGCGATCACTCCGATCGTGCCGACGCTCGCCGTCTCGGCGAGCGCGCGGAGGCGGGAAGAATGCTCTCCCCGCCTCCGCCACACCGAATCCGGGCAAATGTCTGAGCGTGTCCTTCCGAGGCCGAAGAAGCGCTCAGAGGCCCTTTACCTTCGGGCCTCGTACTCAGACCTCGTCATCGTGTAGTGGTGCCGGTGTGCCCAGTTGCCCTCGAAGTCGGCGTCGTACACCGTCTTCTCGCGGCGCATCCCGACCTTCTCCATGACGCGGGCGGACGCCGGGTTGTCGACCTCGCACGTCGCGCGCACTCGTGGAGTGGGGCGCGTGCCGAACTCGTAGGCGAGCACGGCGCGCAGCGCCTCCGTCATGTATCCCTGGTTCCAGTAGGCTCGGTCGAGCAGATACCCGAAGCTCCGCTCGCCCGCCACGGCGGCGTGGCTGGATGTCCCGATGCCGAACCAGCCGATGGCTCCTCCCGTGTCCCTTTGGGCTATGGCCCAGTTGATCACGTCGGCCTCGGGCTGCCGCCCGTTCGCCACGCAGCTGTCGAACCACCGACGGCGCTGATCCTCCGTCCAGCTCGCGAAGTGCATGTGGCGGGTCGTCTCCGGATCGGACAGCATCCTGTTGACGCCCTCCCAGTCATTGGGAACGAACGGGCGCAGGATGAGGCGAGGGGTCTCGAGCACCGGCATCGTCCAGCCTCCCTTCGGCTCGCACGTCCGGAGTCTCACCCGTCGTGCGGCACGGCACACATAGTATAATGTAAGTGCGAGGTCCGGCCTGCCGCTGGCGTGCTCGCCAGAGGAACTTCCCCACTCCCGGCCCCGGGCGCGAGTCGCCTGCGAGGGCAAGGATGCCTGACGAAACAGCAAGTCAGGGCGGATCGTGGCGAGAGCCGCGACGACTACAACCCCAACAGAAAGCTAACCCGCCGATGGGCCGCGAGGCCACAGGTAAGGGGTGAAACAGCGGCGGTAAGATCGCCGCAGCGTCGGGGGCGACCCCGGCGGCTGGGGGAGCGTGCATCCGGGAGCAAGGCAGTAATTGCCGCAGTGGCCCGGGAAGGGTCACCACGCGAGAGCGTGAGACAGATGGCAGGCTAGAACAGAATGGGGGGTACGGGACCTCGCGAACGCCGGGGGAGGCACCACCTGGATGCCTCCCCCGTCCTCACTCGCTCTCACTCGAGAGCCCGCCCCGATGAGCTCGGGGCGACGGCCTCGTCGAGCGCGTACTCGGCGGCGACTTCTGCCGTCATCGCGCGCCCCTCCGCCCACGCGCGGGACCACTCATCCTCGTCCACCTGCGCACGTGCCTCCGAAAGCCAGGCGAGATATCGGGCGCGCATGAAGAGCCGCACGGAGAACCCCGTGCTCTCGCGCAGGGCGTCGGCTGCGGCGAACAGGCGGGCTGCCCGCCTGCCCTCTCCTCTCCGGCCGGATATCGCGCCGAGGCCCTCGAGGCACTGGGCCAGGCCCTGCCACACCCCGCCCCTCCTCGACAGCACGAGGCCCTCTCTGAAGTACTCCTCTGCGCTCGCCGTATCGCCGTGTTCCAGTGCGAGCAGCCCGAGCCCGCAGAGGGGATGCAGGGCCCACACGTTCTGCATGGCCGAGCGCAGGAACTCCAGGCTGCGCTCGAAGTACGCCCGTGCGGACGTGTCGTCCCCCCGGTACAGCTCGGCCTCTCCCATCAGATGCAGCACTATGCCCCTGATTCCGCTGATCTCCGGATCGGCCGGCAGCAGCCCGAGGGCTTCCTCGTACAGGTGGAGCGCTCCGTCCGGGTTGGCGCGCGCCATCCGATCGTCTCCCAGCGCGATCAGGGTGACGCCCTCCAGGTACCGGTTCCGAGTCTCGCGCGACAGCAGCAACCCCCGCTCGAGGTACCCGACCGCGCGCTCGTGGTCCTCCAGGTTCGCTGCGATCCAGCCGAGGAGCACCACGGCCCAGACGGTCCCCTCCGCGTCGCCTACCTGGTCGCACAGATCCAGCGCCGCCTCCAGGAGCGGCTTCGCGCCCCTGGGGTCTGTCTGGGAGTACGCCGCCATTCCGGCAACGAAGGTGGCAGCGGCTCGCGCCTCCGGGCTCAGCCCGCACCCCGAGCGCAGTATCGTCTCCATCCATCTGCGAGCCTCGGACGCGTAGCCGCTGACCCACCAGAACCACCTGAGGGACCGACCCAGACGCGCCGGGGTCTCGGCGTCCGAGGCCTCGAGCGACCGGCTAAGCACCGCCCGCAGGTTGTCCTGCTCCTGCTCCAGCCGCCCAAGCCACAGCGCTCGACGCCGCGAGCTGAGCTCCCGCGCCGCCCGCTCGGCGAGCTCCAGGTAGTACTCGGCGTGCCGCTTGCGGAGCTCGTCCCATTCTCCGCTCTCCCCCAGGCGCTCCAGCGCGTACTCGCGCACCGTCTCCAGCATCCCGAATCGCGGCTCTCCGCCCACCCCTTCCTCGGGCTGGATCAGGCTCTGATCCAGGAGGGACTCGGTCCCGCCGAGCACGTCCTGGTCCCCGCCGGCGCCACACACCGCCTCCGCGGCCTCGAGCGTCCACCCCCCGGCGAACACGGCCAGGCGCCTCAACAGCCTCTGCTCGCCTTCGGACAGCAGCCTGTAGCTCCAGTCTATCGCGGCCCTCATCGTCTGCTGTCTGGCGGGCAGGTCCCTCGGCCCGCTCCTGAGCAGGCCCAGCCGGTCGGTCAGCTTGCCCAGCATCGCCGTCGGAGTAAGCGTCGCGCTGCGCGCGGCGGCGAGCTCGATGGCGAGCGGCAGGCCGTCCAGTCGCCGGCAGATCTCCGCGACGGCGCGGGCGTTGTGCGCGTCCAGCTGCAAGCCGGGAGCAACGGCGCGCGCACGCTCGACGAACAGCCTGGCGGCCTCGCTCTGGGACAGGCCCTCCGGGTCGAGCCGTCCCGAGGACTGGGGGAGCGACATGGGCGGCACGAGGAAGGAGCGCTCCCAGGAGAGCCTGAGCAGCGACCTGCTCGTCGCCAGCACCTTGAGCTCAGGCGCTCGAGCCAGCAGGTGCGTCACCGAGGGCGCCGCATCGAGCAGGTGCTCTAGATTGTCCAGCAGAATCAGCGTCCGTCTGCCACTGAGGTGATCGGCGATGACCTCCACGAGCTCGCGGCTGCCCATCTCCTTGATCCCGAGCGCCTGCGCGATCGCGGGCAGGACGAGCGAGGGGTCCTCGATCGCAGCGAGCGACACGAAGTACACCCCGTCGGGAAAGGACTGGAGGCTCCTCGCGGCCACCTCGAGCGCCAGCCTTGTCTTGCCGATGCCCCCGGCTCCGGTGAGCGTCAGCAGGCGCACGTCGGGCCGCAGCAGCATCCGGCTCACCGCCCCGAGCTGGACCTCGCGCCCGATGAAGGGGGTGGGCTGCAGAGGCAGACTGGCCGAGTCGGCCGCCCGTGAGGGCCCGGATGTCGGACCACGGGCCGCGGCCGCGAACACCTCGCGCTCCTCCGCTGGCAGCTTCAGGGCCTCCGACAGCAGCGCAACCGTGTCCCTGTGAGGATAGGTCCTCTTCCCGCGCTCGAGGTACGCGATGCCCCTGGCGCTCAGGCCCGACCGCTCGGCCAACTCCTCCTGGGTCAGCCTCGCCCGCTGCCTGTGGCGCCTGAGGAGGTCTCCGAAGCTGGGGAGCACGTCCTGCCCCATCGGTCGACTCCGGTGCCGTGGAACGGATAGCTGCGCCGATGATACCACACACGGGAATGAATTGTTCGGGTGATTGTTCGGGCGCTGTGCGTGGCACTCCCCCCGGTGGCCGAAAGATACTGGCTTCTGGCCAACACGAGCGCGCTTCGTGACGGTGAGCCTAGCGGGATGCCGACGACGGTCATCGAAGCCAGCTCGTGGAACGGCAGATTCCATAGAAGACCTGCAAGGAGGCTACAGCAATGACCACAACCCAACACCATCGGGCCCTGACCTGGCTGATCGCGTGCCTCGTGATACTCGCGATGGTCATCCCGGCGCTCGACGTCGCCCCGAGCCTGGCTCGAGCATCCGGACCTCCGGCCCGGGCGACGGTCTCCGGCTCGACCCCCGGACCCGTGCTGAGCGGCAGGGCCCGATCGCTCGGCGCGCACGACCCTTCGACCATGCTGCGCCTCGCCATCGGGCTCCGCCCGCCTCACGTGGCGGAGGAGGAGCAGTTCCTGCGCGACGTGCAGACCCGCGGCAATCCCCTCTACCACCGCTTCCTTACGGCGGCCGAGTGGAACGCCCGGTTCGCTCCCTCCACCCAGGACGAGCGGGCCGTGGTGAGCTGGGCGCGCAGCCAGGGCCTGACCGTCACCCATCGCTACCCGAACCGCCTGTTGGTGGACGTGTCCGGCAGGGTCGGCACCATCCAGAAGGCGTTCGGTATCAGGATCAACGACTATCGGATCGGTGGACGCACCTACTTCTCGAACGACCGGAACCCCTCGGTGCCGCGCGACCTCGCGAGCGTCGTCCAGAGCGTCGCCGGGCTCGACGACGTCGAGGTGATGCGGCCGCACGTGAGGGCTGCGAAGGGCAGCCTCCCAGAGACTCACTTCGCCGCGTACTCTCCCGGGCCGGTCGTCGCCTCGGGCGGGTCGGCCAGGTCCAACGGCAGCAGGGGCGGCGCGCGTCCGCACTTCACCGGCGGCTTCATAGACCCGACCAACCTGTGGAGCTCGCAGGCTTACGACGTCAACGCGCTGTACGCCCAGGGGCACTGCTGTAACCCGTTCCACGTCGCGGGCAGCTCTCCGGCGCAGACCTCGATCGCCATATCCACGGCGGCAGGCTTCAACATCAACGACGTCAAGGCGTTCGCCAGCGGCTGCTGCACGGGCGCTGGCAGGACGCTCGCCTACAACCTCAACTGGTACAACATAGACGGCACGCCTCCGTGCTGCACCGGCAACGGCTCACTGGAGACGACGCTCGACGTAGAGTACTCGGTGGCGATGTCCAACAGCTTTGGCTGCTACTGCGACACGGCGCACGTCTTCGTCTACCAGGGGGCGGACGCCAAGCTCTCCACGTTCCTGGACGTGGACAACCAGATACTGACCGACGGGCATGCCCGGAGCTTCAGCACCAGCTGGGGGCTGTACGAGTCCGGGACGGGATCGTCGACGATGGACTCGTTCCACAACATCTTCAATCAGATGCTCGGGCAGGGCTGGAGTCTGACGGCCGCAGCAGGCGACTCGGGCGCCTACGACGACGGCAGCACGCTGAGCGTGGACTACCCGGCGTCCGACCCCGACATCGTCGCGGCGGGTGGCAGCCAGCTGGCCCTGAACGGCAGCGGCAGCTACATCAGCGAGGTCGCCTGGAACGGGGGCGGTGGGGGCTGCAGCAGCCACTTCGGCCAGCCGGGCTACCAGAGCGGGCTGAGCACCGGCTGCTCGAACCGCAGCCTGCCGGACGTCTCGCTGAACGCGAGCTGCTCCACCGGGCAGGCTCTCTACTTCAACGGCGGCTGGGGCGGCGTGTGCGGCACGAGCGAGGTCGCGCCCGAGCTGGCCGGCATCTTCGCTCAGATCAACGCCTACCTGCTGAGCGAGGGCAGCATCTGTGGCTCGGGAGGCACGGGCGCCTGCTCGCCGTTCGGCAACCCCAACAACGACATCTACCTGGAGGCCAGGAACATCCGGGCGCCACACTACCCGTTCTACGACATCACCTCCGGCAACAACGACGGCGGCCACGGCACGGGCATCTACGCGGCGGGCACCGGGTACGACCGGGCGACCGGATGGGGCTCGTTCAACGCGCTGCAGCTGGCGCGCGCGATCCTCTGGGAGAGCATCTGGGACTTCCACGGCCCCGCGGTGTCCTACTCCGGCCCCGCGACCGGCGTGTGGTACAACACCGATCGCGTGGTGTCCTGGTCCATCACCGATCCCCTGATCTCCCCGGGCGTCCGTGTGGCGGGCGTGTCCGGCTTCACCCAGGGCTGGGACGCCATCCCGGCGGACCCATACAGCCACAGCACTCCCGGCTCCGGCGACTCCTACTACAGCGGTCCGCAGTTCCCGAACGCGCTCTCCGGATACCTGATGCTCTCTTGGGCCGGCCAGGGCTGTCACACTGCGCACGTCCGTGCCTGGGACAACCTCGGCTACGGGTCGGGCGACGCGACCTACGGACCGCTGTGCTACGACACGGTTGCCCCGCACACTACGGCGAGCCTGAGCGGGACGCCGAACGGCTGTGGCGCGTACACCTCCGCGGTCCAGGTGACGCTCTCCGCGAGCGACGGCTCGAGCGGGGTGAACAGCACCGTGTACCAGCTCGACGGCGGCTCGGCCCAGACCTACTCCGGCCCGTTCAAGGTGGCGACGAAGGGCACGCATACCGTGACCTTCCACAGTGCCGACCGGGCGGGCAATGTGGAGTCGAGCCAGACGGCGAGCTTCTGGATCGGACCCTCGATCGCCACGAACCCGACGAGCGGCGTCTACAGGACACTCGTCAAGGTCGCGGGGAAGGACTTCAAGTCCGGTGAGCCGGTCCGCATCTACTGGGACAGCAATAGCACCCCGCTGATCTCCACCTCGGCTAGCTCGGGCTGCGCGATCAGCGGCGCGTTCCGCGTGCCCCAGGCGACTCTGGGCGCGCACTTCGTCAAGGCTGTCGGGCAGACCAGCCACGCGTCGGCCAGCGCGAAGTTCACAGTGCGGGCCAGGGCGGTGCTCAGCCGCGCGTCGGGCACACAGGGCGCGTCCGTCTCGGTCAGAGGCTACGGCTTCGGGGCCGGAGAGACGGTCAAGGCGTTCTGGAGGTCCACCTCCGGGACCCTGCTGGGGAGCTCCAGCACCAGCTCCGTCGGGACCTCCGGCGCGATCGGCTTCCACGTGCCGACCTATCCGACCGGCATCTACAGGGTTTACCTCGTTGGGCAGACGAGCCACGCGGTCGCCTACACCAGCTTCAAGATCGTGCCGTCACTGACAATCTCGCCCGCGAGCGGTGCCCGCGGCTCGAAGGCGACGGTGTCGGGCAGGGGATACGGCGCTCACGAGTCGGTCAAGGTCAGGTGGAACTGCGGCAGCAGCAGCTGCAGCAACACGACCGTGCTCGCTACGGCCACGACCAACGGCAGCGGCAGCTTCAGCGGCCTGAGCGTGACCATCCCCAAGACGGCCACCGTCGGGACGACGTACCCTGTCGGCGGCAAGGGGGTCACGAGCGGGGCGTTCGCATGCACGAAGTTCAGGGTGACTTCGT
Source organism: Chloroflexota bacterium (assembly GCA_902810765.1). GTDB lineage: Bacteria > Chloroflexota > Chloroflexia > Thermobaculales > Thermobaculaceae > CADDYR01. The sequence continues at coordinate 4,232 of CADDYR010000028.1, read as the reverse complement.
AGCCTCCGGGAGCCGAGCATCGGCCTGCAAGGTTGGAGGGGGGCCGTGTATGGCCCCCCTCGACAGTGAGGCTGGAGCTTTCGATCAGGCGCCTGTCCGCCTCAGCCCTGATGTCTCGGGTAGCGGAAGCTGATTGCAGGCTCTCGGGCCCGATGCTCAGCCAGGTGGTCGAAAGGATCAGCCCCACTATCGCCAGGGAGGGCGGCAACACCAGCCACGGCTCATTTCGTATGCCCGCGACGCCACCGTGGGTATACGTTCTTATGGGCAAATCACAACTACGCTGCTTGCCATGGGGGTGTCAACGAGGAGAGGGGCGGCGCTCGCGTCCGTGCCCGGTCAGCCTCGGTACAGGCCGTGGGCCTCGATGTACTCGCGCACGGCGTCGGGGACGAGGTAGCGGATCGGGAGCCCCTCGCGCACCCGCTGCCGGAGGTCGGAGCTGCTCATCGGCAGGTCGGGCACCGGCACACGCACGTAGCGTCCCACGATGCTCGGGACCGCCCTCTCCGTGAGATCGAAGTCCACCTCCACGCCTGAGCGCACCATCACGGCGAGCTCGGCGTGCTCCGTGAGCCGCTCGGGCCTGTGCCAGGTGTGGAGCGCGGCGAACTCGTCGGACCCGACGATGAACACGAGCCGGCACTCCGAGTACTGCCGCCCGAGCTCGCGCAGCGTGTCGACGGTGTAGGACGGCCCTTCCCGGAGGAGCTCGACCCGGCTGATCCGGAAGCAGGGATTGCCCGCGACCGCGGCCTCGAGCATCGCGAGACGGTCGCGGGCGGGGCTGACCTCGGAGGCCGCCTTGTGGGGGGGCGTGCCCGCCGGGACCCACACGACGAGGTCGAGCCCGAGCCGGTACCGCACCTCCTCCGCGGCCGCGAGGTGTCCGTAGTGCGGCGGGTCGAAGGTCCCGCCCATGATCCCGATCGAGCGCACCGCCGTCACTCCTCCGCCGCCGCAGATATCGAGGCTCCGGGCAGGCTGCGCTCCAGAGCGCTCACGACCTCGGTTACGGGGTCCTCGCGCCTCGAGGCCCAGAAGCGTATTCGCGCCGCCGTCTGCTCCGAGTCCATGCTCGCTACGGTGAGCTCGGGCTCGGGGAGGTCGGAGACCCCCGGAGCGTCCTTGAGCTGCCCCAGGTAGCGCGCGCGGTCCCGGATCAGTGGCGCGACCGCGTCGCGCGGGCCCGAGACGGTGACCACGTAGGACTGCAGGGTCGTGAGCGAGCGGTTGGTCACGATCTCCGTCATCAGCACCGAGTTGGGCACGATCACCCGCGCGCCCGCGCCGGTGCGCAGCATGGTGGTCCTGAGCTCGATCCCGAGCACGTCCCCGCGCACGTCCCGCAGCGAGATCTGGTCACCGATGTTGAAGGGCTTCTCGAGCAGGATGTAGACGCCCGCGACGAAGTTGCGCAGCACGTCCTGCAGAGCCAGGCTGACGGCGAGGCCGCCGATCCCGAACGCCGTGATCGCGGCCGTGAGGTTGACGCCGAACACGACGTTCAGCGTGGTAATGATCCCGACGACCAGTATGCCCGCGTAGATCAGGTTCGTAAGGAGGATCACGGCCGCCGGGTCGCGCTTGCCCAGGAGACGCGAGGAGCGCAGACGGGTCCGGACGAACCTGGCCACGACGAGGGTGATCAGGATGACCACGACTGCGGCCACGATCCTGCCCACCACGTCTGCGTACGGCCAGGACTGCGCCTGCCCCGCCACCCGATGAACCAGCTCGACGGCTTGGGCGATGATGGAGTTCCGAGTCATATGACGGCTACGAGTATACCAGCGATCCGGCCGGCTCCGCGTCGGCCGCCCGCACACGCGCAGCTTCGGCGAGCCGACGGCGGGCAAGCCCGGCTCGCCGGCTACTCGAGCGTCTGGCCCGGCTGGATGGCGTAGATCTCGAGTCCCTCGATGTCTGCGGTCTCGCGCTTCAAGTCCTCGGGCGTGCCGGTCAGCACCGGGAACGTGCGATAGTGAATCGGGATCACCTTCTTCACGCCCAGCAGCCGGATGGCGTAGGCCGCCTCCCGGGGACCCATCGTGAAGTGGTCGCCGATGGGCAGCAGCGCTAGCTCCGGCCGATAGAGCTCCCCTATCAGCCGCATGTCGCCGAACAGGGCGGTGTCACCGGAGTGGTAGAACCTGAATCCGTTCTCGAGCTCGACCACGTAGCCCACCGGCTCGCCGAGGTACACGAAGCGATCTCCGTCCTGGATGCCGGACGAGTGGTCGGCGTGCACCGCGGTCACCCTGATGCCGTCCACCTCCTGAGTGCCGCCCTTGTTCATCCCGGAGAGGTTCTGTATGCCCTTGGTACCCAGCCACGTCGTCAGGTCGAAGATGCCCACGCCCAGCGCGCCCGAGCGCTCGAGCACCTCGATCGCATCGCCGATGTGGTCCGAGTGGCCGTGCGTCATCAGCACGATGTCCAGGTCGTCCACACGTTTCTGGTCGTCCGGGCACATCGGGTTCGTCATCACCCAGGGGTCTATCAGGAGCTTCTTCCCTCCGGGCGTCTCGACCCTCACGGTCGCGTGGCCGAGGTAGGTGAACTTCGTGTCGCGTCCCAGGCTCATTCCCGTCTCCTTCGCGTGTAGAGTGGATTGATGGTCACCGGAGGCGTCAGCAAGCTCCGCGCCCGCGCGTCCTACCCCGCGTCGTCGGCCAGCATGCGCTCCAGCTCCCAGCCGTCCGGCACCGTGGGCGACTGCTCGGACTCGAACAGGCACAGGCGGTTGCCCTCGGGGTCCGCGAGGAGCAGGGCGCCGCGCTCGGGCTCTCCGAGCAGGTACACCCCGCGGTGCTCGAGCTCGGCGGCGAGGGTATCGAGGCGCTCGACCCTCAGGCAGATGGTCACGGGGTTCTGCTTCGGCCCCTTCGGGAACTCGGAGCCCCAGCCGCCGGAGTGTATCTCGAGCAGCACACCCGGCGCCGCGCGCAGCCTGGCGCGCCCCGCCACCTCGTCGCACGCGACGAGCTCCAGCCCCAGGATGTCGTGGTAGAAGTCCACCGCCTCATACCAGTCCTCGACGGATAGCGTCACGAGCGCGAGAGTCGCCGACACTGTCTCCGCCTCACAACAGGTTCGGCAGCATGCCGCCGTCCACCTGGATCGTCGTGCCCGTGATGTAGGAGGCCCGCTCGCTCGCGAGGAATGCCACGAGGCTCGCCACCTCCTCGGGCCGTCCGTACCTGCCCGCGGGGATCGAGGACTCGGACTCGCGACGCACCTCCTCGACGTCCCGGCCGGTCCGCCTCGCCCGGTCCTCGTCGAGGGAGCGCACGCGATCGGTGTCTATCCTGCCCGGGCACACGTTGTTGACGGTGACGTTGTAGGGCGCGAGCTCGACCGAGAGCGTCTTGGCGAGACCGACGACGCCCGTGCGGATGGCGTTCGAGAGTAGCAGGTTGCGGATCGGGGCCTTCACGGACGTGCTCGTCATGTTCACGATGCGCCCCCACCGGCGCTCGCGCATCCCCGGCAGGGCCTCGCGGATCATGCGCACCGCGCTCATCAGGTTCAGATTGAATGCCCGCTGCCAGTCCTCGTCCCCCAGGTCCTCGAAGGAGCCCGGAGGGGGGCCACCCGCGTTCGTCACGAGCACGTCCACCCGCCCCCAGCGATCCAGAGCCGTCCGCACTAACCGGCCCGCGTCCTCCGCCCGGCTCACGTCCGCCGCGATCGGCAGGACCTCGCCTCGTCCCAGGGAGCGCAGCTCCTCGGCAGCAGCGCGGATCCGCTCCTCGCTGCGGGAGCAGATCGCGACGCTCGCCCCCTCCTCGACGAGCGCTCGGGCGATGGCCCTGCCGAGCCCCCCGCTCGCCGCGGCCACGGCCGCCACCTTCCCCTCCAGTCCCAGGTCCATCCGGCGCCACCTCCTTGCTGCTTCTCACCGAATATAGACGAGCCGGACGCGCCTCCTCAAGCCCTGGGTGCGCGGCTTCATCACACGTTCGCAACCCCGTGCTCCGGGGAATGAAACTCCGGAGCATCCGGCTGCGTATTACTCGGTAGAGGCACTTGAAACGCGAGCTCACCACGGCGCCGGCTCGATCACGAGGGACGTCCCCGGTATCGGAGAGTGCACAGAGAGAGGAGGTCGGGTGATGTGGCGTGGGGAGGTGGAGGACTCGGTGTCGGTGTACCTGGAGGAGATAGGCTCGATCCCGCTGCTGACCGCGGGCGAGGAGGTGGCGCTCGCCAGGGCCATCGAGCGGGGC
>CADDYR010000027.1 GCA_902810765.1 Chloroflexota bacterium | reverse complement strand
CGCCTGCCCCTTCAGAGCCAGCACCTTCGTGATCGCCGCCGTCAGCGTCGTCTTGCCGTGGTCCACGTGCCCTATCGTCCCCACGTTCACGTGGGGCTTCGTCCTCTCAAACCGCTGCTTCGCCAATTCTCGATCTCTCCTTCTGACTCTGTGTCGGGCGTCCTTCCCGGAGCCCGCCTACTTGCCCGCCCTCGCCATTATCTCGGTGCTCACGGACTGCGGCACCGGGGCGTAGTGGTCGAACTCCATCGAGTACGTGGCGCGGCCCTGGGTCATGGACCTCAGGTCGGTGGCGTAGCCGAACATCTCGGCGATCGGCACCTGGGCGCTCACGACGACGGTGTTGTCGCGCGACTCCATCCCTGAGACGTGGCCCCGCCGGGAGGTCAGGTCGCCTATGACGCTGCCCTGGAACTCCTCCGGCGTGGTGACCTCGATCCTGGAGATGGGCTCGAGGAGCACCGGCCCCGCCTTCTGGGCGCCCGACTTCAGGGCCATCGAGCCAGCGATGTGGAAGGCCATCTCGCTGGAGTCGACCTCGTGGTAGGAGCCGTCGTACAGGATGGCGCGGATGCCGACGAGCGGGTAACCCGCGAGCACGCCGCTCTCCATGGCCTCCCTGACGCCCTCCTCGACGGCGGGTATGTACTCGCGCGGGATCACGCCTCCGGTGATCCGATTGACGAACTCGAAGCCCGTGGCCCCCTCGATCGGCTCGAGCTCGAGCCAGACGTGGCCGTACTGGCCGCGGCCGCCGGTCTGGCGGACGAAGCGGCCCTCCACCTGGACGGGACGGGTGATCGTCTCGCGGTACGCCACCTGGGGGCGGCCGACGTTCGCGTTCACCTTGAACTCGCGCAGCAGGCGGTCAACGATGACCTCCAGGTGCAGCTCGCCCATCCCCGAGATGATCGTCTGCCCGCTCTCGGGATCGGTCTGCACCCGGAACGTCGGGTCCTCCTCCGCGAGCCTGGCGAGCGCCGTCGCCATCTTGTCCTGGTCGGCCTTCGTCTTCGGCTCGATGGCGCGGGCGATGACGGGCTCGGGGAACCTGATGGACTCGAGCACCACTGGCGCACTCTCCTCGCAGAGAGTGTCGCCCGTGAAGGTGTTCTTCAGCCCCACCGCCGCGGCGATGTCTCCCGCGTGGACCTCGGATATCTCCTCCCGGTGGTTGGCGTGCATCTGCAGCAGGCGGCCGATGCGCTCCTTGTGCCCCTTCGTGCTGTTCAGCACGTAGGAGCCCGCGCTCAACATTCCGGAGTACACTCGGAAGTACGCGAGCTTCCCGATGAACGGGTCGGCGACGATCTTGAACACGAGCGCGGAGAAGGGCTGATCCTCGTCGAGCGTGCGCTCCACCACCTCCCCGGTGCGCGGGAGCACGCCCTGTACGGGCGGCACGTCCAGCGGCGAGGGGAGGTAGTCGACGACCGCGTCGAGCATCGGCTGCACGCCCTTGTTCTTCAGGGCGGCGCCGCACAGCACGGGCACGAGCTTGCGGCCGACCGTCGCCCTGCGGATCGCCGCGCGCAGCTCGTCGGGAGTGATCTCCTCCCCCTCGAGGTACTTGAGGGTGAGCTCCTCGTCGGTCTCCGCGACGGCCTCGACGAACCTCTCGCGCCTCTCCGCGGCCTCCGCCCGCATCCACTCGGGGATCTCGGACCTCTCGATGTTGTTGCCGAGGTCGTCCGTGTAGATGATCGCCACGTTGTTGATGAAATCTACGATGCCCTGGAACCTCTCCTCGGAGCCGATCGGCATCTGCACGGGCAGGGGCGTCGCGCCGAGGCGATCGCGGATCATTTCGACCGTGCGCTCGAAGTTGGCGCCTATGCGGTCCATCTTGTTGACGAACGCGATGCGGGGCACGCCGTAGCGGTCCGCCTGGCGCCAGACCGTCTCGCTCTGCGGCTCAACGCCCGCGACGGCGTCGAACACGACCACGCCGCCGTCGAGCACGCGCAGGGACCTCTCCACCTCGACGGTGAAGTCCACGTGGCCGGGCGTGTCTATGATGTTGATCCGGTGGTCGCGCCAGCGGCAGGTGGTGGCGGCGGACGTGATGGTGATGCCGCGCTCCCGCTCCTGGGCCATGTAGTCCATGACCGCGGCGCCGTCGTGCACCTCGCCCATCCGGTGGACGCGTCCCGTGTAGTACAGGATGCGCTCGGTCGTCGTGGTCTTGCCCGCATCTATGTGGGCGATGATGCCTATGTTTCTGGTGCGTTCCAGAGCTGTCTTCCTGGGTGCCGTTGCTACCAAAGTCTGGATTCCCCTCAACAAACCTCGAAGTTCAGGCTCGGAGCTGTGCGCCCCTCCTCAAGTACTACCATCTGTAGTGGGCGAACGCCTTGTTCGCCTCGGCCATCCGGTGAGTGTCCTCGCGACGCTTGACGGTCGCGCCGGTGTTGTTCGCCGCGTCGAGCAGCTCGGCGGCGAGCTTCTCCTCCATCGAGTGCCCGGTGCGGTTGCGCGCGGACTGTATCAGCCAGCGCATCGCGAGCGACTGCCTGCGGTCCCCGCGGATCTCTATGGGCACCTGGTAGGTCGAGCCGCCCACCCGCCTGGGCTTCACCTCGAGCACCGGCGTGGCGTTGCGCAGCGCCTGCTCGAAGACCTCCAGCGGCTCGCGCCGGGTCTGCTGCTGAATGCGGGCGAGCGCGCCGTACACGATCCTCTCGGCGACGCCTTTCTTCCCGCTGCGCATCACCTTATTGATGAAGCGGGCGAGCGTCTGGCTGCCGTAGCGCGGGTCGGGCGCCAGCTCCCTTCTCTGTACCTTAGCTCGACGAGGCATCTACACCTTTTCCTTGTATCCGTGCTCCGGTCGCTACTTCTCGCGCTTCGCGCCGTACTTCGACCGGCCCTTCTTGCGATCCCTCACCCCGGCGCTGTCGAGCGCGCCGCGGACGACGTGGTACCTCACTCCGGGCAGGTCCCGGACCCTGCCGCCCCGGATGAGCACGACCGAGTGCTCCTGCAGGTTGTGCCCCTCCCCGGGGATGTACGCCGTGACCTCCATGCCGTTCGTGAGCCGCACCCTGGCGACCTTTCGGAGCGCCGAGTTCGGCTTCCTCGGGGTCACCGTGTTGACTCGCGTGGCCACGCCGCGCTTCTGCGGCGCCCCCTCCGGGCGCTCGCGGAGCTGCCCGGCGTAACGACCGAGCCCGTTGTTCGTGAAGCGGAAGGCCGGGGCCTTCGTCTTCTTCGTGCCCTTCTTCCTGCCCTTGCGGACAAGCTGATTGATCGTAGGCAATGTGCTACTCCGTTTCTGCACACAATGTTGTGGTTGGGCGCGCCCGCGCCCAACCACAAGCATCAAGTGTATCAGAGCCCCTTATTGTACGTCAACTCCGGAGGACGGCGTTACTCGGGCTGCATCAGGCCGATCAGCGCCAGGTCCTCCGAGGAGGCGTCGTACTCCTCCTCGTGGTCCCGGCCCCGCCAGCCGGAGCCGGCGGGGATCAGCTTGCCGATGATCACGTTCTCCTTCAGCCCCCGCAGCCGGTCCACGCTGCCGTTGATCGCGGCCTCGGTGAGCACCTTGGTCGTCTCCTGGAACGACGCCGCCGAGAGGAAGCTCGTGGTCTTCAGCGAAGCCTTCGTCACACCGAGCAGCTCGACGTACGCCGTGGCGGGCACGCCGCCCTCGGCAATGACGCGCGCGTTCACCTCCTTGAGCGTGAACCGGTCTATCAGCTCGCCGGGCAGCAGCTCGGTGTCGCCGGGCTCCTCGATCATGACCTTGCGCATCATCTGACGGACGACCACCTCGACGTGCTTGTCGTTCGTGTTCACGCCCTGGCCGCGGTACACCTTCTGGACCTCGTCCACCAGGTAACGCTGCACGTCCTCGTGGCCGCTGATCCGCAGGATGTCGTGCGGGTTGCAGTTGCCCTCGGTCAGCTGCTCGCCGGCCGAGACCTCCTGGCCGTCCTCGACCCGCAGGCGCGCGGCGTGGGGCACCGCGTACTCGTGCTCCTCGCGGATCGTCCCGCGCACCTCGATCGTGCCACCGTTCACGACCGCCTGCCCTCGCGACCGGGAGGCGATCTGCTCGCTCTCCTCGCCGTCCGCCCGGACGGCGAGGACCGTGCCCTCCTCGACGTCCTGCCCGCTCTGGATCACCACGTCCCAGCCCTCGGGCACCTGGTACTCCTCGGTGAACGGCAGCTCCGACTCGATGCGGAGCTTGCGCGCGCCGTCCTCGCTCTCGAGGATCTGCACCCGACCGTCCTGCTCCGAGAGGAGCGCCTGGCCCTTCGGGTTGCGCGCCTCGAACAGCTCCTCGACCCTCGGCAGGCCGCTCGTGATGTCTCCGCTCTCGAGCGCCACGCCGCCCGTGTGGAACGTGCGCATCGTGAGCTGGGTGCCCGGCTCGCCGATGGACTGCGCCGCGATCGTGCCGACGGCCTCTCCCTGCTCGATCAGGTGCCCCGTCGCCAGGTCGCGCCCGTAGCACATCCGGCACACGCCGTACTCGGCCGCGCAGCTCATCGGCGAGCGCACGTACAGCTCGTTGATACCCGCCTCGGCGATACGGGCGACCTTCTCCTCGGTGATCTCCTCGTTACGGCCGACGATCACCTCGCCCGTGTTCGGGTCGGCGACCGGCCTAGAGGCCACGCGGCCGAGGATGCGGTCCTCCAGCGGGGGCAGCAGCACCTCGTCCTCCGCCCGCCGCAGGAGGACGCCCTCGTCCGTGCCGCAGTCGTCCTCGGAGATGATGACGTCCTGCGCGACGTCCACGAGCCGGCGAGTCAGGTATCCCGAGTCGGCGGTCTTGAGCGCGGTGTCGGCCAAGCCCTTGCGCGCGCCATGGGTCGAGATGAAGTACTCGAGCACGGACAGCCCCTCACGGAAGTTGGACCGGATCGGCAGCGGGATGATGCGCCCCGCCGGGTCGGCCATCAGGCCGCGCATTCCGGCCATCTGGCTGATGTTGTCCATGCTGCCCCGCGCTCCGGAGCTCGCCATCATCGAGATCGGGCCATAGGGGTCGAGCGTGCCACCGACCTCCTGGGTGACGCGCTCCCTGGTCTCGGTCCAGACCCGGATCGTCTCGACCTCGCGCTCGTCCTCGGTCACGAGGCCGCGCTCGTAGTCCTGATCCAGGGTCCGCACCTGCTGCTCGGCCTCCTCGAGCAGCTCCTGCTTGTTCGCCGGGATGCGCACGTCGTCCACGGCGATCGTGACCCCCGCCTGAGTCGAGTAGTGGAACCCGACGTCCTTGATCGTATCGGCGACCTCCGCCGTGCGGTCGTTGCCGTAGCGGCGGTACACCTCGGCCATGATCGTCCTGAGCGCCTTCAGGTCGGTGACCTTGCTCAGCAGGGCCTCGGAGTACCCCATCCCCTCTGGCAGCGTCTCGGCGAAGATGAGCCTGCCGACGGTCGTCCGCACGACCCTCGGGCCCTCGCCGTTGGTTGCCGGCAGCCGCACGGTGATCGGTGCCTGCAGGTCGAGGGCGCCCAGCTCGTGCGCCAGCCGTGCCTCGTCCGGAGAGGCGAAGATCTTGCCCTCGCCCTTCGCGCCGCGCCTCTCGAGCGTCATGTAGTAGACGCCGAGCACGATGTCACGCGTCGGGGTGATGACGGGCGTGCCGTTCGAGGGCAGGAGCAGGTTCGCCTTCGAGAGCATCCGCTCGCGCGCCTCCTGCTGTGCCGCCTGGGAGAGCGGCACGTGGACCGCCATCTGGTCGCCGTCGAAGTCCGCGTTGAACGCCGCGCACACGAGCGGGTGGAGCTGGATGGCCGAGCCCTCGATCAGCTTCGGCTCGAACGCCTGGATGCCCAGCCGGTGCAGCGTCGGCGCCCGGTTGAGCAGCACCAGGTACTCCTCCGTCACCTCCTCGAGCACGTCCCACACCTCGGGCCTCATCCGCTCGACGATGCGCTTCGCGCTCTTGATGTTCACGGCGTGGCCGCGCTGGACCAGCCTGCGCATCACGAACGGCTTGAACAGCTCGAGCGCCATGCGCTTCGGCAGGCCGCACTGGTGCAGCTTCAGGTCCGGGCCGACGACGATCACCGAGCGGCCGGAGTAGTCCACGCGCTTGCCCAGCAGGTTCTGGCGGAACCGCCCCTGCTTCCCCTTGAGCATGTCGGAGAGGCTCTTCAGCTTGTGCTTGCTCGAGCCCGCCACGGGCCGTCCCCGGCGGCCGTTGTCGATGAGCGCGTCCACCGCCTCCTGGAGCATGCGCTTCTCGTTGCGGATGATGATCTCGGGCGCGCCGAGGGTCATCAGCCTGCTCAGGCGGTTGTTCCGGTTGATCACGCGCCGGTACAGGTCGTTCAGGTCGCTCGTCGCGAACCTGCCGCCGTCGAGCTGGACCATCGGGCGCAGGTCGGGCGGGATCACCGGCAGCGCGGTGAAGATCATCCACTCGGGCCTGTTGCCGCTCTTGCGGAACGCCTCGACGACGCGCAGGCGCTTCGTAGCCTTCTTACGACGCTGGCCGGAGGAGGACTGCATCTCGAGCCTGAGCTGCTTCGCCATCTCGTCGAGGTCCATGCGCTTGAGGACCTCCAGGATGGCCTCGGCGCCCATCCCCGCTGTGAAGACCGGGCCGAACTCGTCCTGCAGCTGGCGGTACTCGGTCTCGGTGAGCAGCGCCATCTGGCGGATGGAGTCGAGCAGCTTGCGGCGATCCTCGAGGTCCCGCTTGAGGGCCTCCTTCTGACGGGTGGCCTGCTCGGAGGCCCGCTCCCGGCCGGAGGCGCCCGCGTAGATCAGCTGCTCGCGCTCTGCGGAGAGCTGCGCCCGGGCGTCCTCCATCCGATCGGCGTACCAGCTCTCGATCTGAGTCGCCGCCTCCTCCGCGATCTCGTGCAGCTCCTCGAGGCGGCTCTCGTTCACCGCCTCGTCCTCCTCGAGCAGCGTGCGGCGGAACGTCTGGCCGCCTCCGTAGGACACCTCGAACACGATCTGCTCGGGCGACGCCCGGCCCATCAGCCCGGTGAGCAGGCTCTCGACCTCGGCCGCCCTCTCGTCTATGGCGTCGAGGGCCTCCTTCTGCTCCACCTTCAGCTGCGCGATCGAGGTCTGGCTGGCCTCCTCGATCCTGGCGACCTCTCCCCTCGTGCTCTCGTCGAGCTGCTGGATCGAGTCGCTCAGGTCGCTCTCGATCTCCTTCGTGCGAGCGGCGAGCTCCTCGTCGAGCTGCTGTCGGATGGAGCCCGTGGCCTCCTCGTCGACACCCGTGATGATGTAGGTCGCGAAGTACAGCACGCGCTCCAGGTTGCGCGGAGATATGTCGAGGAGCAGGCCGAGGCGGCTCGGCGTGCCCTTGAAGTACCAGATGTGGCTCACGGGCGAGGCGAGCTCGATGTGTCCCATCCGCTCGCGCCGCACGCGGGAGCGCGCGACCTCGACGCCGCACTTCTCGCACACCACGCCCTTGAAGCGGATCCTCTTGTACTTCCCGCAGTAGCACTCCCAGTCCTTCGTCGGACCGAAGATGCGCTCGCAGAAGAGGCCGTCGCGCTCCGGCTTGAGCGTGCGGTAGTTTATGGTCTCGGGCTTGGTGACCTCGCCGAAGCTCCACTCGCGGATCTGCTCCGGCGAAGCCAGCCCGACCCTGATCGCATCAAAGTTGTTTACGTCCAGCATAGAAGCAGGTTACCTCGCTCCCTACTCGTCGGTTCGCTCGGGGTGAGACAGGTCGATGTCCAGGTCCGGCACGAAGTCCCCCTGGCCGTCGCCGGTCATCGAGACGGGCGCCTGGTCCTGGTTGAGGACGTCCACCGAGATGCCGAGGCTCTGGAGCTCCTTCACCAGCACCTTGAACGACTCGGGCACGCCCGCGCCCACGATGGGCTCTCCCTTCACGATGGACTCGTAGGTCTTGACTCGTCCGACGACATCGTCGGACTTTACCGTGAGCATCTCCTGAAGCGTATGTGCCGCGCCGTACGCCTCGAGCGCCCACACCTCCATCTCGCCGAAGCGCTGGCCGCCGAACTGGGCCTTGCCGCCCAGCGGCTGCTGCGTGACCAGGCTGTACGGCCCGGTCGAGCGAGCGTGGATCTTGTCCTCCACCAGGTGGTGGAGCTTCATCATATATATGTATCCGACGGTCACCGGCTGGTGGAACGGCTCGCCCGTGCGGCCGTCGTACAGCACGACCTTCCCGTCGGAGGGCAGGCCGGCCCGGGCCAGCTCCTCGCGAATAGCGCTCTCGCTCGCGCCGTCGAACACGGGGCTGGCGACCCTGAAGCCGAGCTCGTGCGCCGCCCACCCGAGATGGGTCTCGAGGATCTGCCCGAGGTTCATCCGGGACGGCACGCTCAGCGGGCTGAGGATCAGGTCTACCGGCGTGCCGTCGGGCAGGTACGGCATGTCCTCCTGCGACACGATCCGGGAGATCACGCCCTTGTTCCCGTGGCGGCCGGCCACCTTGTCGCCCTCGCTAATCTTGCGCTTCTGGGCGATGCTCACCCTCACCATCTGGTTCACGCCCGCGGGCAGCTCGTCGTTGTTCTCGCGGGTGAACACCTTGACATCTATCACCTGGCCGTGGACGCCGTTCGGCACCCTCAGACTGGTGTCGCGCACCTCGCGCGCCTTCTCCGCGAAGATCGCACGCAGCAGCCTCTCCTCCGCCGTGAGCTCGGTCTCGCCCTTCGGGGTGATCTTGCCCACCAGGATGTCGTTCGGCTGGACCTGCGCTCCGATGTACACGATGCCGCGCTCGTCCAGGTTCTGCAGGCTCTCCTCGCCCACGTTTGGGATGTCGCGCGTGATCTCCTCGGGGCCAAGCTTGGTGTCGCGCGCCTCGATCTCGTGCTTCTCGATGTGGATCGAGGTGAACACGTCGTCCTTGACGAGCCGGTCGCTGATGATCACCGCGTCCTCGAAGTTGCAGCCCTCCCACGACATGAACGCCACGAGCACGTTCTGCCCGAGCGCGAGCTCGCCCTGGTCGGTGCTGGTGCTGTCGGCGATGATCTGGCCCGCCCGGACCCTCTCGCCCGTGCTCACGCTGGGGCGCTGGTTCATCAGTGTGTCCTGGTTCGAGCGCACCCACTTCTCGAGCTCGTACACGTCGCGCTCGCCGTCGTCCGTCTCGACGACTATGCGGGTCGCCGTCGCGCTCGCGACCGTGCCGTCCCTCCGGGCGATCACCACCTGGCCGCTGTCGCGGGCGACCTGCGCCTCCACGCCCGTGCCGATCAGCGGCGCGGCGGGCGTGAGCAGCGGCACCGCCTGGCGCTGCTGGTTCGCGCCGACCAGCGCGCGGCTCGCGTCGTCGTGCTCCAGGAACGGGATCAGCGCCGCCGCGACGCTCACCACCTGCTTCGGCGAGGCGTCTATGTAGTTCACCACGTCGGGCGACACGAGCACGAACCTCTCGCCTGCGCGGGCCTCGACCCGGTCGTCCAGGAAGCGCCCGTGCTCGTCGAGCGTCGAGTTCGCCTGCGCGATCGTGAAGCGGTCCTCGCGGTCGGCCGAGAGGTACTCCACCTCGCTGAGCACGCGCGGCTGGACCCGTACCCGGGGCAGCCCTAGCGCCGCGATGCGCTCCGCGAGCTCGCGGGTGATCTCGGTGCCCGCGGGCAGCTCCTGTCCGTCGAGCGTCAGCGGCTCGCGCAGGCGGCTGTGGGTCAGCGTCCCTACGTCGCCGCCGCTCACCTCGTGAATCACCGGGCGGTACGGGGTCTCGATGAACCCGTACGGGTTGATCCGGGCGTAGGTGGCGAGCTGGCCTATCAGGCCGATGTTCGGACCCTCGGGCGTCTCGATCGGGCAGATGCGGCCGTAGTGCGAGTGGTGCACGTCGCGCACGTCGAAGCCCGCGCGCTCGCGGCTCAGCCCTCCGGGCCCGAGCGCGGAGAGGCAGCGCTTGTGCCTCAGCCCCGCGTGCGCGTTCGTCTGCTCCATGAACTGCGACAGCTGGCTGCCGCCGAAGAACTCGCGCATCGCCGCGACGACCGGCCGGATGTTCACCAGCGCGTTCGGGGTGGCCTGCTCCACGGCCTGGATGGACATGCGCTCCTTCATCACGCGCTCCATCCTCAGCAGGCCCACCCTGAACTGGTTCTGGATCAGCTCGCCGACCGCCTTCACCCGGCGGTTGCCCAGGTGGTCTATGTCGTCGTCGGGTTCGTCGCGACGGCTGTTGTTCAGGCGGATCATGTTGCCGACGATGTTCACAACGTCCTGCCCGCTCACGGTGCGCAGGCTCTCGTGCAGGGCGCGCCGGTCCACCGGGAACTCGAGCTGCTCCCACTTGCCGTTCAGCTTGTAGCGTCCCACGCGCGCGAGGTCGTACCGGCGCGCGTCGAACAGCAGGGAGCGCAGCAGCGATCGGGCGTTCTCCTGCGTGGGCGGGTCGCCCGGGCGCAGGCGCCTGTACAGCTCGACGAGCGCGTCCTCCCGCGTCTTCGTCGGGTCCTTCTCGATCGTGAGCGCCAGGTTGTCCTGCTCGACGTTCTCGCTGACCTTCGCGTAGAGCGCGCGCAACCAGTCGTCCGAGCCCGGAGTCGTCTCGCCGAAATCGCCGGTCGCGGGCACGACCTCGCTCTCGATCGCCGCGATGGCCCTCAGGAGGACCGTCACGGGGATCTTGCGCTTGCGGTCCACCTTGACGTACATCACGCCCTTGTTGGTCGTCTCGAACTCGAGCCAGGCGCCGCGGTTGGGGATGAGCTTGGCGCCCCACAGCCTGCGGCCGCTGCCCTCGTCGTGCTCGGACTTGAAGTACACTCCCGGCGAGCGCACGAGCTGCGACACGACGACACGCTCCGCGCCGTTGATCACGAACGTACCCTTCTCGGTCATGAGGGGGAAGTCGCCGAGAAAGATCTGCTGCTCCTTGATCTCGCCGGTCTCCTTGACGAGCAGCTCGGCGCGCACCTTGAGCGGCGCGGCGTACGTGAGGTCCCTCTCGCGGCACTCGATCTCGGAGTATCTGGGCTCCCCGAACTCGTACTCGCCGAAGCGCAGCTCCATGATGCGCCCGGTGAAGTCGCTCACGGGGTTGATCTCGTCAAATAGCTCTTGCAGTCCTTCCCTCTTGAACCACTCGAACGAGTCGAGCTGAATCTGGATGAGGTTCGGCATCGGGATGGTGTCGGGTATCCGGGCGTACGAACGCCGGGGCACCCTGGGGACGACGCGCGCGGGCGTCCCGACGCCTGGCGCTACCTGCGAGACGTTAGTCATACAGCACTCTCCTCGGGAACAGGGGGACGAACGGGGTTCTTGATCTTAGGGCTGAGGCTTCCCTCAAAGCCTGCGTGTACCTGGAGATCAAAGCATAATATAATACCAAGCAGACCCGCGCATGTCAAATACGCGGGACGAGTTTCGTGCGCCCATTTTCGCCGCCGGCTCCGGGCCTCAGCCCCTGTCGTCGAGCCGCCTTATGAACTCCTCCCCCAGCATCTGGTACGCCCTCGCGGCCTTTGAGGCGGGGTGGTACTCGAAGATGCTCTGCCCGTAGCTCGGGGCCTCGCTGAGGTACACGCTCCGCGGGATCAGCGTGCAGAACAGCTCGCGCGGGTAGTGCCTCCGCACCTCGTCCACGACCTGCCGCGCGAGGCGCGTGCGGCCGTCGAACATCGTCATGACGATCCCGAACAGGCCGAGCGAGGGGTTGAGGACGGACCGCACCATCCCTATCGTGCCCATCAGCTGGGACAGACCCTCGAGCGCGAGGTACTCGCACTGGATCGGCACGACGACGGCGCTTGCGGCGGCGAGCGCGTTCACCGTCATCAGTCCGAGCGAGGGTGGACAGTCCAGCAGGATTACCTCGTAGCGCTCGCTGAGAGGTGCGAGCGCGTCGCGCAGCCTGTACTCCCTGCCGGGCTCGCCCGCGAGCTCCACCTCCGCCGCCGCAAGCGCGCTGTCCGAGGGCACGACGTCCAGCCCCATCCTCCGGCTCAGCGCCACGCACCCCTCCAGGCTCCCTCCGGAGACCACCGAGTCGTAGATCGAACGGCCGGCGCCTCGCATGTCCAGGCTGCTCGTCGCGTTGCACTGGGGGTCGAGGTCCACCAGGAGCACCCGCCGCCCGCTGGAGGCCAGGTACACCGCCAGGTTGACGCAGGTGGTGGTCTTGCCGACCCCGCCCTTCTGGTTGGCGACAGCGAACACGGTGCCCATCGCGCGCATTCTATCAGCAGGGGAGGGCAGTGGCAACGCTGGAATACCAGACGCTCCCGAGGCGTTTACAATACATGGAAGCGGGCCGCGCGGCCCGCACTCCCTCACCTCGCCCGCCACGCGGGCAGCCCCGACTAGGGACGCCCGCCCTTCTTCAGAGCAAGCCTGAAAAAAGTTGACAGCGATTGTGAGATAACCTAGAATTGAACGATCAGTGGTGGCGCGCCACGGCGCGGCCGCCCTGAGGAGTAGGGAGGAACATTTTGGCACTGGATAGATACACGGATCAGGCTCGCGACGCCTTCCAGCTGGCCTACGCGGCGATGGTGCGGTTGGGACACTCGTACCTCGACGCCGAGCACATACTGCTCGGGCTGCTGGAGCAGCACGAGAGCACTGCCAGGGACGTCCTTTCGGACCTGAACGCGGACGTGGACGACCTTCGCCAGAAGGTCGAGAGCGCGCTGAAGGGCTCCCAGCCCGCGGCTGCGTCCTCGGGCAACCAGATGCAGGTCTACATGACCGCCCGCGTGGGGCAGCTCAGCGTGCTGGCGGCGAGCGAGGCCGATAGGAACGGCGACGCCTACGTCAGCACCGAGCACATCCTGCTGGCGCTGACGCGGGACAACTACGGGCCCGCCGGTCGCATCCTGAGGGGGGCAGGGATCACCCCCGAGCGCACCGAGCAGGCGGTCCGGAGGGTCCGCGGTGACCAGAAGATCACCGAGCCGAACGCGCGCGCGAAGGGCAAGACGCTCGAGAAGTACACGACCGACCTGACCGCGCTGGCCGAGTCGGGCCGGCTCGACCCGGTCATCGGGCGAGAGACCGAGATCAGGCGCGTGATGCAGATCCTGTCTCGGCGCACGAAGAACAACCCCGTGCTGATCGGCGAGCCTGGGGTCGGCAAGACGGCGATAGTCGAGGGGCTCGCGAATGCGATCGCGCACGAGGAGGTTCCGGAGCCCCTCCAGGGCAAGCGCGTGCTCGCGCTGGACATGGGCTCTCTCATCGCCGGCTCGAAGTTCCGCGGCGAGTTCGAGGAGAGGCTGCGCGGCCTCGTGGACGACGTCCGCGAGAACGAGGGCAGGATCATCCTGTTCATAGACGAGCTGCACACGATCGTCGGAGCCGGGGCAGCCGAGGGCTCGATGGACGCCTCGAACATGCTCAAGCCGGCGCTCGCGAGGGGCGAGCTCCAGGCGATCGGCGCGACCACCCTTGACGAGTATCGCAACCACATCGAGAAGGACGCGGCGCTCGAGAGGCGGTTCGCGCCCGTGTACGTGGACGAGCCCTCGCCCGAGGAGGCGCTGGAGATCCTGAGGGGCGTGCGCTCTCGCTACGAGGACCATCACGACCTGAGGATCGGCGACGAGGCGCTTGAGGCCGCGGTGTCGCTCTCGACGCGCTACATTCAGGACAGGCACCTGCCGGACAAGGCGATAGACCTGATGGACGAGGCCGCGAGCAAGGTGCGCATCGAGAACTTCGACGTGCCCGCGCCGCTCAAGGAGAAGAAGCGCAGCATCGACCAGCTGAACGCGCGCATCGAGGCCGCAGTGGCCGAGCAGGACTACGAGCAGGCCGCGCGAGCCAAGGCCGAGCTGGTGGGCCTGCAGGCCGAGTACGACCGCGAGTACGAGCAGTTCACGAGCGAGCACCCGGTCGCTGAGACCGTCGGCGTCGAGGACGTCGCGGAGGTCGTGTCCCAGTGGACGGGCATCCCGGTGAAGACGCTCGTGCAGGCCGAGTCGGCCAAGCTCGCGGAGATGGAGAGCGCACTGCACAGGCGAGTGGTCGGGCAGGACAGGGCCGTCGAGGCGGTGTCCGACGCGATCAGGCGCTCGAGGGTCGGCCTCTCCGACCCGCGCAGGCCGATCGGCTCGTTCATCTTCCTGGGCCCCACCGGCGTCGGCAAGACCGAGCTCGCCAGGGCGCTGGCCGAGTTCCTGTTCGACGACCGCGACGCGATGGTCCGGATAGACATGAGCGAGTACGGCGAGCGGCACACGGTGTCGCGGCTGATCGGCTCGCCGCCCGGATACGTCGGCCACGACGAGGGCGGACAGCTCACCGAGATGGTGCGCAGGAGGCCGTACCAGGTCATCCTGTTCGACGAGATCGAGAAGGCGCACCCCGAGGTATTCAACGTCCTGCTGCAGATCCTGGACGACGGCCGGCTGACCGACGGTCAGGGCAGGACCGTGGACTTCAAGAACACGGTGATCATCCTGACCAGCAACGTCGGCACCGGGTGGCTGGAGCAGGCTGGGCCGCTCGGGTTCACGCGGGCCGTGGACAAGCGCGCCGAGGAGCGCAAGCTCGAGGACAGGGTCCAGAGGGCGCTCAGGGAGACCTTCAGGCCGGAGTTCCTGAACCGGATAGACGAGATCATCATCTTCCACCCGCTCACCCACGAGCAGGTGCTCCAGATCGTGGACCTGATGATCTCCGAGCTCTCCGAGCGTCTCGCGGAGCGGAGCATCACCCTCCAGGTGACGCCCGCCGCGAAGGAGTGGCTGGTGAAGGAGGGCTTCGACCCGACGTTCGGCGCAAGGCCACTGCGGCGCACGATCCAGCGGCACGTCGAGAACACCCTGTCGCGGAAGATCCTGCGAGGCGAGGTGCGCGACGGCGACACGATCGTCGTGGATGCAGCCGAGGACGGGCTGAGCTTCACCCCGCTCGAGCGCGTGGCGATTGCCGCCGAGACGCACTCCGCGTAGCCCGAAGCACGCGACCGATCGGCTCTCAGGGCCGGGGAGATTATCCCCCGGCCCTGAGCCATTTTAGCCCCCTCCGCAACAGCAGCTCCGCCGTCCGTCCGTGGCCCGTCGTGTCGAGACGGTGATCGGGACTTTGACCGGGAAGGCGATTGGGCGTATATTGACGGCGACCGTTCGTACCGCGTATGGAGAGAAGCGCCGTGAGCATCACACACGACAGCGTGCTGGCCGGGGTCGAGCCGGCCGACCTGATGAGCGTCGAGAGCCTCTTCTCGGAGGAAGAGCGCGCGATCCGCGACCGGGTGCGAGAGTTCGTGAGGTCGGAGGTGGTGCCCGGTGCGGCCGAGGCGTGGGACCGGGCGAGGTTCCCGGATGAGCTGCTCGCTCCCCTCGGCCGGACCGGGGTGCTCGGGGGCTGCTTCACCGGCTACGGGCTGCCCGGATGGTCGAGCGTCAGCTACGGGCTCGCGCTCCAGGAGATCGCGCGAGGCTCGGGCAGCCTCTCGACGTTCGTGCACGTGCAGAGCGGGCTCGCGATGGCTGCGATCTACCTGCTCGGCTCCGAGGAGCAGAAGCAGCACTGGCTGCCGCCGATGGCGCGCTGCGAGCAGATCGGAGCGTTCGGGCTCACCGAGCCCGGTGCCGGCTCGGACGCGGGAGCGATCCAGACGCTCGCCATCCAGCACGAGGATGGCTACGTGCTCACGGGCGAGAAGAGGTGGATCGGCAACGGTACTATCGCCGACGTCGCGGTCATCTGGGCGAGGCTGGAGAACGGCAAGATCGCGGCCTTCCTCGTCGAGACGGCCCGGCCGGGCTACCAGGCGGAGGTCATCCCCCGGAAGGGCTCGCAGCGCGCGGTGCACCAGACCCGGATCAGGCTCGAGAACTGTCGGGTGCCGCGGGAGAACAGGCTGCCGGGGGCCGTCGGGTTCGGCTCCACCCGCTCGGTGCTCGCTCACTCCCGGTATGGCGTCGCCTGGGACGGGCTGGGTCAGGCGCTGGACTGCTTCGAGATCGCGCTGGCGTATTCGAAGTCGCGCGAGCAGTTCGGCCGCCCCGTCGCCTCGTTTCAGCTGGCACAGGACAAGCTCGTGAGGATGCTCGACGAGGTCACGCGCGCCCAGCTCCTGTCCCTCCACGTCGGTCGGCTGAAGGACCGCGACGAGGTGACGGTGCCGATGATCTCGCTGCTGAAGATGAGCAACCTCGCCATGGCCAGGCGGGTCGCGTCCGAGGCCCGCGACCTTCTGGGGGGCAACGGCATCCTCCTCGACTACAGGGTGATGGAGCACATGGCCGACATCGAGGGCGTGTACACCTACGAGGGCACGCACGACGTGAACGCCCTCATCGTGGGTCACGCCCTGACCGGCCTGCGCGCCATCTCCTGAGGGTGCGCCGCGGGGTAGACTGTAGGGGAGACTCTCGCTCAGGAGGAGCCACCGATGCCACGGCTCATGGTGGACGGCTACAACGTGATCCGCAGCGACCCGGCCCTCAGCAGGCTCGAGAGCCGGAGCCGGGTGGCCGGGCGCGCCGAGCTGCTCCGACTCCTCGACCACCCCGCGCTCTCCCGCTACACCGTGATCGTCGTGTTCGACGGGACTCTGCCCCCGCGCGAGCGCCTGCATCGGGGGCGCGTCAGGGTGGTCCAGGCGCGCGAGCGGTCCGCGGACGAGGTGATCGCGCGCTCCTGCTCCCGGGAGGACGTGGTCGTGACGAACGACCGGGAGCTTGCCGAGAACACCCTGCTCCCCGGCCCGACCATCTGGAGCGTCGAGAGGCTGCTCGGCGTGGTACGCCCCCATCGGGCGAGAGCGGCCGCTCAGGGGGTTGCGGGGCCCGAGAAGCCGATGGCCGCCCGGCTGCGCCGGTTCCGGGTCTGCGAGCGATGCCTGTTCCACACCCGCGACGACTGGGCGATGCTCTGCGAGGAGGACAGCGCGCTCGGGCGGCCCCGGAACTTCAGGGAGCACTGGTAGCCCCTGGCATCCGGCAGAACAAACGTGCTAATCTCCCCTCGGGAGGTCCGCGACACCGATGGTACGCATCACCGAGGCGGAGGCACGCTCCATACTCACCCCGCAGAGGTCCGGCGCCCTCGACGGCGCTTACGCCTTCACCCTCAACCCCTACCGCGGCTGCGCCTTCGGCTGCTCCTACTGCTACGCCAAGTGGTTCACCCACCACACCGATCTCGAGCAGTCGTGGGGCTCGTGGGTCCGCCCGAAGCTCAACGCGCCCGAGCTGTTGTACCACCAGGCCCACAAGCTCGCGGGCGCGAGCGTGTTCATGTCGTCCGCCACCGATCCCTACCAGCCCGCCGAGCGCAGGCACCGACTCTCGCGCGCCTGCCTCGAGGTCATGCTCTCGATGCTCCCCGGCCCCGCGAAGGTCACGGTCCACACCCGCTCGCCCTTCGTGCTGGACGACCTCGACCTCCTGCTCCGCTTCGGCGAGCGGGTGCAGGTGGGCGTGAGCGTCACGATGGACGACGACGGGGTGCGCAGGCTGTTCGAGCCCCACGCGCCCTCGATCGAGCGCAGGCTGGAGACAGTCGCGGCCCTCACCCGCGCGGGAGTCCGCACACGCGTCTCCGTCTCGCCCGTGCTGCCCTCGAACCCCCGGCGGCTAGCGCGGCTGGTCTCGGAGGTCACAACGCGCGCGTTCGTGGACCCGATCCGCTTCCCGAGGCCGGAGGGCTACGGCCGGGAGATATACAGCGCGCACCACCTCGGGCGCTTCCTCCGGCCAGGCCACGCGGACGCGGTCGCGCGTGAGCTGCGCACCGCGCTCGGCGAGGAGAACGTGTACTACCACCCCCGGAAGTGAGCGAGGGCGTCCTCGATCACCTCCCTATGTACGCGAGCGCGTCCCTCCGGCAGGCCATGGGGCTCGCGTACAGCGACCTGCGCCGCTCCCCCCGCCGGACGCGCAGACACTCGGAGATCACCCGATGCCACCCCTCAGGAAAGGTCTCCAGCGCGTACAGTCCCGCGCCCTCCTTCGAGGTGATCTTGCCCGTGGCGAGGGTGAGATGCAGGCGGGACACTCCGAGCACACCCCAGGCCGGGGCCCAGGAGCCGAGCGACACCAGCCCCTCGACCGAGAGCGGGCGGGAGTAGCGCCGAAGCCACGGCCGCCAGTAGCTCTCCAAGTTGTCGAGCGTCCACGAGCGCAGCGTGTCCGAGTCGGTCCACACGCACAGCCCGTCCGGCTCCGGACCCCTCACCGCGACGCCGTGCCGCGCGAGCGTATGCCAGGTCACGGGGTCGAGCCCGAAAGAGCCCACGTCGAGGCGCCTGCCGTGAAAGCCCGGCGCGGGCGCGACCGAGGAGGGGTCGCGCGCGAGGTCGTCCCACGTCAGGTACACCCCCTCGAAGCGCGGGCGCCGATGCCGCTCACGCAGTCTGGAGTGAGCGCGCCGCAGCGCCTCGAGTCCGGGCGAGTCCGGCCGGACGGCCGTCACCGCGACGAAGTCCACGTCGCTCTCGTGCGGTCGGAAGTCGCCCAGCGCCACCGAGCCGACGAGGTACAGCCCCTCGACGAGCCCCGGCACCTCCTCGCCCACCTCCCGGAGGAAGTCCTGGGCGACCGCCTCGACTACAGGCGGTAGAGAGCTACCTGACCGATCCGGTTGAGTGCTCACTCGGTCTCAGTCTCCCTCCCCGAATGGTACCGCGTTAACCACAACGCGGCCCCTGCAACAGCGTTACGCCCCGAGCTCTCGCCGGCACAACGGCATAACTGCCGGCAGGTTCCGTGCTGACTGGCGTACCAAACGAGGTCGAAGATCGCCCTGCGCGTCATGTGCGTGGCGATCGGGGCGCGGCGGCCATATACTCGTTCTCAGCGTGGGCGCTCTGTACCTTGGCGACAACCTGGAGATCATGCGCGGCCTGCCGTCGGAGAGCGTGCAGCTCGTGTACGCCGACCCGCCGTTCGGCACGAACAGGGACAGGCACGGACCGGACGGCGGATTCGAGGACTCCTGGCGCGACCCCCAGCATTACGTCGAGTGGCTCCGGCCAAGGGTCGTGGAGATGCGCCGAGTGCTCCGGTCCGACGGCACCCTCTATCTGCACCTCGACCGCCGGGGAGTCCACCACGCCCGCCTCCTGCTCGACGAGGTGTTCGGAGCGCACAACTTCCAGAACGAGATCATATGGCACTACACGGGGGGCGGACGGAGCGCGAGGCGTTTCCAGCACAAGCACGACAACATCCTGGTGTATCACAAGGGTCCGGGGTACAAGTTCAACGCCGACGCGGTCCGCGAGCCCTACGCCCCCACGAGCGGATACGCGCGCTCCGGCATCGTCGCGAGCTCGGGCAAGCGGTACACGCCGCACCCCCTCGGCAAGGTGATGGACGACGTGTGGTTCATCCCGATCGTCAACCCGCTCGCGTCCGAGCGCACGACCTATCCCACTCAGAAGCCCGAGAGGCTGCTGGAGCGGATCGTCCTCGCCTCGAGCGACCCCGGCGACCTGGTGCTCGATCCCTTCTGCGGCTCGGGCACAGCGCTCGTCGTCGCCGAGAGGTTAGGCAGGCGCTGGATCGGGATAGACGCGAGCCCGGCCGCACTCGAGTGCTGCCGCAGCCGCCTCGAGTCCCTCGGAAGCCTTCCGGAGGAATAGCTCCACATCGCCGTTGCGCCGCGGTCGAGGCCGTGCTAACCTGACCTGCGATCACTGGCACGGTTCGCGCTAGCGAAGCCCACGTCACCGCAGCGTCACGATCAGGAGGGGGTTCGAATGCCGCCAGCAGAGTTTCCGCGCGACTTCGTTTGGGGAGCCGCCACTGCCGCGTATCAGATCGAGGGAGCCTGGAACGAGGACGGCAAGGGTCCCTCGATCTGGGACACCTTCTCGCACACGCCCGGCAACGTGGTGAACGAGGACACCGGCGACGTGGCGTGCGACCACTACCACCGATATCAGCAGGACGTCGGGATCATGCAGGAGCTCGGCCTCAACGCCTACCGCTTCTCGATCTCCTGGCCGCGCGTGCTACCCACGGGCTCGGGCAGGCCCAACCCGCAGGGGCTCGACTTCTACAAGCGGCTCGTGGACGCGCTCCTCGCTGCCGACATCCAGCCCTGGGCGACGCTCTACCACTGGGACCTGCCACAGGAGCTGCAGGACCGCGGGGGATGGAGCAACCGCGACACGGTCAAGCGGTTCGGGGAGTACGCACACGTCGTGGCGCGGGAGCTCACCGACGGGATCGACCGCTGGATCACCCACAACGAGCCGTGGGTCGTCGCCTTCATCGGCCACCTCTTCGGCCAGCACGCCCCCGGCATCCGCGATATGCGGATCGCGCTGCAGGTGTCCCACGACCTGCTGCTCTCGCACGCCGAGGCGATGGAGGCCATCCGGGGAGAGTCCGACGAGCGCGACCGGATCGGGATCACCCTCAACCTCCAGCCGGTGCACCCCCAGAGCGACACGCAGGCCGACGAGGAGGCCGCGCGCAGGACCGACGGCTTCTCGAACCGGTGGTTCCTCGATCCCCTCTATAAGGGCGCCTATCCCGAGGACATGCTCGAGGCATTCGGGGACGACGCGCCAGAGGTCCAGCAGGGAGACCTCGAGCGGATCTCGAGCCCGATGGACTTCCTCGGCGTGAACTACTACACGCGGACGATCGTGCGCGCCGACCCCGACAGTCCGGTCGGAATGGCTCAGGTGCAGGCCGAGGGCAGGCCCCGTACCGAGATGGGCTGGGAGGTATACCCCGAGGGGCTGCACGAGCTGCTCACCCGATTGCACCGTGACTACAGGCCGCCCGCGATATACATCACCGAGAACGGCGCGGCATACGACGACGTTGTGACGGACGGCGAGGTGCACGACCCCCAGCGGCGCGACTACATCCACCAGCACCTGCTCCAGGCCCACCGGGCCATCGAGGAGGGAGTGCCGCTCGGGGGCTACTTCTGCTGGTCGCTGCTCGACAACTTCGAGTGGTCCTTCGGCTACACGAAGCGCTTCGGACTGACCTACGTGGACTACTACGCTCAGGAGAGGATCATCAAGGACAGCGGACGCTGGTACGCGAGCGTCACCCGAGAGAACAGCGTGGAGTCGTGAGGTGCCGTGAGAGATCGTGCGCTGGCCGGCTTGCCATCGCTCCCGCCGCCCCCCAGGAGCCACGAGCTCGAGCTGCTCGACGCGCCAGCGGCTGTGGAGGCGGACCTGGCGCGCAGCCTGGCGGAGGTGAGGCTGGTCAACCGGTGGCTCGGCGGCACGGCGGTGGCCCTCGAGTTCCTCTGCCGAAGGCCGGAACTGCGGCCAGGACATACCTTCGCTCTGCTCGACGTGGCCACGGGCAGCGCGGACATCCCGCTCGCGCTGATCGGCTGGGCCCGGCGCAGGGGCGTCCGTCTCGAGGTGATCGCGACCGACGTCAGCCCGGAGGTCCTGGAGTGCGCGCGCGCTCACACCCACGGCAGGGGAGGGATCAGCTTCGCGGTCGCGGACGCCACGCGCCTCCCGTTCCCCGACGACGGCTTCGACTACGTGACCTGCAACCTCTCGCTACACCACTTCGAGCCGGAGCGGGCAAGGCTCGTGCTGCTGGAGATGTACCGGGTGGCTCGGCGGGCGATGCTCGTCAACGACCTCGTCCGGAGCCGCCCTGCGTACTACGCCGCGAGGGCGCTGTTCGCGGTGTACGGCAACCGCATCACCAGCCATGACGGGCCTCTCTCGGTCCTGCGGGCCTACACGCCCGAGGAGATGCGCGAGCTGGCCGAAGGCGCCGGGCTGCGCGATCACGAGCTCTGGCTTCGGCCCGCGTTCAGGCAGGCCCTCGTCGTCACGAAGGGGAGGTAGGTGCTCGATCGTGGAGGTTCGGGAGGTGGTGGTCGTGGGAGGGGGCCCGGCGGGCTCGGTCACGGCGGCCGTGCTCGCCGCCAGTGGCCACGACGTCCTGCTGCTCGACAGGGCGCGCTTCCCGCGGGACAAGACCTGCACGGAGTTCACGAGCCCCGAGCTCGTGCGCGTCCTCGACACGCTCGGGGTGCGGGCCGGATACGAGGCCAATCCCCACGCCCGCCTGTCGGCGATGGAGATCTTCGCGCCCTCCGGCGCGAGCTTCAGGATAGAGTACGAGGACGCCCCCGCGCTCGCGATGCGGCGCAGGCTGCTCGACGCCCTGTTGCTCGATAGGGCGCGAGAGCTCGGAGCGGAGGTCCGAGAGGGCGTGCGGGTGCGAGGGCTCCTGATGGGCGGACGGCGTGTCGAGGGGGTGGTAGCCGCGGGCGCGGACGGGACGGAGCGCCCCATCCTCGCTCGTCTGGTCGTGGGGGCGGACGGGCTGCACTCGGTGGTCGCGCGCGAGCTCGGAGTGCACCGCGCGCCGCTCTGGCCGCGACGGCTCGGGCTCGTCGCTCACTTCGAGGGCTCGGAGGAGCTGGAGGGCCACGGAGAGATGCACGTCCGCGGCCACGGCTACTGCGGCATCGCACCGGTCCACGAGGGGATGACGAGCGTGGGCATCGCACTCGACCTGACGAGATGCCGGCCGCGTGGCAGCCGGGAGGAGCTGTTCGCGCGGGCGCTCCGGTCCTTCCCCGGAGCGCGCCGCCATCTCGAGCGCGCCCGGATGGTGGGCGGCGTCAGCGGGGTCGGGCCGATGGCTCGCTCGGCGTCGAGGGTCGCGGGAGACGGATGGGCGCTCGTGGGCGACGCGGCGGGCTTCTTCGATCCGTTCACCGGCGAGGGCATCTACAGGGCGTGCAGGGGAGCGCTGCTCCTCGGAGAGATCGCCTCGAGCGCGCTCCGGCGGGGCGGGGTCGTGCAGATGGAGCGATACCCCCGCGCCCGGCGGGCAGAGCTCGGCCACAAGTCCCTCGTGGTAGCGCTGGTGCAGCTGTGCGTGAGCTACCCTCGGCTGCTGGAGTACCTGGCCCCGAGGCTGCGGGAGCGCGGATCCGCGCGCTCCACCCTGTCGCGGGTCGTAGGGGACCGCGCGGACGCGCGACGTGCTCTGGTCCCGGGCTTCGTGCTCGAAGCGGCCGGGCCGTGAGCGCGGTGTACTTATTCCTATCTGCGCGTGCTCACAGAGGTGGCGATGGGGGTGGTGACGGCGGGCCCGGCGTACGGCGTGTGCTTCGCCGGCGGTCGGTCGGTGATCACCGCCC
Organism: Chloroflexota bacterium; assembly: GCA_902810765.1. Classification (GTDB taxonomy): domain Bacteria; phylum Chloroflexota; class Chloroflexia; order Thermobaculales; family Thermobaculaceae; genus CADDYR01. Next base: position 1,151 of record CADDYR010000027.1, on the reverse strand, counting down.
AGATCAGGTACACGCCGATCACCGCCATCGAGATCAGAATGCCGATCGCATATGCTCGATAGGTCTTCTTCTCCGACATCCCTTCTACCCGGTCCTCCTCGATATTCGCCTCTGTCGCCAGAGTGCGCATCATTGCACGCGCCAGCGTCCGTCCTCTGCCGAACCAGAACGGCAAGGAGCATGTCCCTACCCCATTATGAACCAGATACATCCCGATATGGAAATACCGGGCCGCGCTGCTATACTGGCGGCTGAGCATCCGCCACCGTCCCCGAGCTCAGAGCTCCCGGCGAATCGAGGTGAACGATGCATACCGCCAACGACGTGTGGATAGACGCCGACCCCGACGCCGTCTTCCGACTGGCCGAGGATGTGGAGCGGTGGCCCGAGCTCCTGCCCCACTACCGCTACGTGCGCGTCCTCTCCAGGTCCGGCGACAGCAGGACGCTCGAGATGTCGGCCTCCCGCGACGGGGTACCCGTGCGGTGGACCTCCGTGCTGCGTCCCCTGCCCGACGAGCACCGTCTGCTCTTCGAGCACGTCGGTGGCATAACTCGTGGGATGCGGGTCGAATGGCGGCTGCATCCCCAGCACGGAGGCACCTACGTGGTGATCGAGCACGACCTGGACCTCAAATGGCCGTCCGGAATCCGCCAGGTTGGCGAGCTCGTCATCGGCACGATCTTCGTCTCGAACATTGCGGGCAAGACTCTGAGGCGGATCAAGCAGATCGCCGAGGGGGAAGAGAAGTAGCGAGCAGGCGGGAGGCAGAATGGGCAGGCGCAGGGTAGTCATCACGGGCATCGGTGCGATCACCCCGCTGGGGAACACACGTGAGGGGCTGTGGGCGGGCGTCCACACGGAGAGGTCGGCCGTGCGTCGCATCACGCGCTTCGACACGACCGGATACCGCTCTCAGGTGGCGGGCGAGATCGAGGGCTTCGACCCCGCAGAGTACATGCTCCCGCGCCGCGCGGCGAGGCTGGACCGCTTCTCCCAGCTGGGCATCGCCGCGGCCGCCCAGGCCCTTCGGGACTCGTGCCTCGACCTCGAGCGCGAGGACCGGGACAGGGTGGGGGTGTACGTCGGCAGCGCGGTGGGCGGCGTGGGGTACGCGGAGGAGCAGCACGAGATATACGTGCGCAAGGGGC
>CADDYR010000026.1 GCA_902810765.1 Chloroflexota bacterium | reverse complement strand
GCCCACGATCGAGCCGTACTCCTTGTTCTCGAACACGATCAGGTACACGTGATCGAAAGCAGGCACACCCCCAGCCGTCCTCGTTGGCGTGGCCGTAGGACTTGGCGTAGGAGTCGGCGTCGGGCTGACGTTGCTCACCTTCACGCTGATCGAGGAGCTGCCGCGGACGCTCCCGTTCGAGCGCAGCGCGGCCGCCGTGAGCTGATGGCTCCCGTTCGACACCGACTTCGAGTTCCAGCTCAGGGTCCAGTAGCCGGAGCTCTTGCTCGTGGCGGTGCCTATGCTGGCCCCGTCCACCGAGAACCGCACGGACCTCGTGCCCGAGGGGGCTGTGACCTTAAGGGTCACGGTTCCGCTGACCGTCGCCCCGTTCGTCGGGCTCACCCACTGGGGCGAGCTGCTTCCCGACGCCCCGGTGTGGGCTCCGAATAGGAGCAACGCCACGAGTGTGGTGAGAGCGGCGCAGACGCCGAATCCCAGACGCTTGTTCGTGCCAGGCATTCTCATCCCTCCTGAAAGATATCCACGGGCGCAGACCGCTGCGACCGCGGCGCACTGCCGAGTCGGACCGCGGAGGGGTGGAGCCCGGGGCATCGAACCCTGCACCGTTCGAAGACGCCGGACGGCTCTCGCCTCACGAGGGCGAGAGGACCGCTCCCGAGACGCTGGGGAACCTGCCTGATGAGCGATTCAGATCGAGCCTCCTTCGTGCGCCGCTACGTTGCAATCACCCATCGCGTGTGCTACACTCTAAGCTGAACACGCAGTGAGGTCTTGCTTTCCCGAGCACCACACTGTGTCTTGGCGGCGATCGTTCTCCCCCAAGAGCGGTCGCCGCAACCTCTCCTGTCGAACGTCCCGCTCGACCGATCCTCGAAGGATCCATCTATCGGCGACGTCCTCCCAGACGCGCATAGTATACATTCACGCATGATCAAAACACCAGGTTGTGTGGTTGATCACTTGACTTTCCGCTTGAGCCGGTTCTCGCTACTTCACCGCCACGTGCAGGACTGTCACGAACGTGCGGTGAAAGCAGACACAAAGGAGAGATTGGCGGCGAGGAGCGAGCGTCAGTCGTGGAGCACGACGAGCTGGTCCACCGTCAGCTTGGACTTGCGGGGAGGGTGGACGGCGGCGTAGCCGAAGGTGAGCAGGGCGTGGGGGATGAGCGCGTGGTCGAGGTCGAGCACCTCGCGCACGAGGTCCGGGCAGAACAGCGGGGCGCACATCCACCCCCCATCCAGACCGAGCGCGTAGGCCACGAGCAGCATGTTCTCGGCGGCGGCTCCCAGGCTCTGCACCGCCATCGTCGTCTCCGCCTCCTGCCTGGCAGCGTCGGGGTAGCGGTCCATCCCCTCGAGGTACAGGCACAGGATCACCACGACCGGCGCGAGCATCAGCCTCTCGCGGCTGCGCCTGAGCCTCACCTCCATCACCTCGGAGGGCTGCTCGTCCATCTCGAGCTGACGCTGCCACTCTCCGGCCATCGCGTCCGCGAGCTCGCGCCTGCGGTCCGGATTCGTCAGCACGACGAACCTCCAGGGCTGACGCCCGTGTGGAGAGGGCGCCCAGCGCCCCGCCTCGAGGATCCGGCGGAGGGCATCCTTCGGTACCTCCCTGCCGTCGTACCACCGCACGGAGTGGCGCCCGCGCACGAGGTCCAGCGCCCCCAGCGGCTCGCGCGGCTCGGGAGCGATATCGCCCCACGAGGACACGGCCTCTACAGCTATCCAGATCACCGGCCTGAGATCAATCCGCATCTCGCGGTACTGCGGATACCTCTCCCTGAGCGCCGCCACCGCCCGAGAGTGTTCGGGCTCCCCAAGCTCGACGAGCGAGGCCCTGCCACGGACGGACACGAAGCCGAGGTCGGACCAGTCCTCAGAGTATCGGTCGGCGACGAGGGCTACGTGTGGGTTCTCGATGATGTTCCGGACCCTTCTCAGCCTGCGCGCGTCCACGCGCTTCGGCTTCTCGTCGAGCGCGATGTAGATGCCGCCCTCGAGGCACGCGAAGCATACGGGCACGCAGTGCGGCTTGCCGTGGGCGTCGGCGGTCGCGAGCCGGGCCACCCTCCGGCTCGCAAGGAACGCCCTCTCGTCGGGGGACAGCTCCGAGCGGCTCATCCCCGAAGCCTCGGCAACGCCTCCGTCGCGACCCGGCGCAGGTCCGCCTCGCGCTCGGGGCCGGGGAACGAGACGGTAAAGATGGTGAAGCCGAGGGACTCGAACGTGCGCACGAAGCTCTCGAACGCCCCGCACGAGTCGAGGGCCGAGGCGTCCGTACGCACGGACCTGACTATCTCCCCAGGGTCGCGTCCCGCCGCCCGGCAGTGCCCCTCGAGCACGCGCACCTTCTGCTCCACCTCCTCGCGCGAGCCGGTGGTGTCCCAGATGTCCGCCCGACGCGCGACCACGCCGAGGATGCGGGGGCGGTCCGCGCCGATCAGGAGGGGAATGCTGCCGGGTCGGCGGGCCTTCGGCTCGAACGGCGCGTCGTCGAGCCGGTAGTACCTGCCGTGGAAGGTCGTCCGCCTCTCACCGAGGAGCGCCCGGATGAGCTGAGCGGCCTCCTCGAGCCGCTCCACCCGCTCGCCGGCGGAGGGGAACTCGAAGCCGTACATCCGGTGCTCGTCCTCCTTCCATCCGGCCCCCAGCCCGAGCACGAGGCGGCCGCCGCTGATGTGATCCACCGTGACGGCCTCCTTCGCGAGGAGCGATGGGTGGCGGTAGGTGTTCCCGCTCACGAGCACGCCGATCCCGATGCGCGAGGTGAGGGCCGCGAGCCCCGCGAGCAGCGTCCACGCCTCGAGGATGTCGCCCTCGTCGCCGCCTCGGCTGGTCACGAAGTGGTCCGACACCCAGGCGTAGTCGAACCCCAGCTCCTCCGCGAGCCGGAACGCCCGAAGTATCTCCTCCCAGGACTTGTGGCTGGGAGAGACCTGCACGCCGAAGCTGAGCTTCCCGGTCACCGCACCCTCCCGCTGCCAGCACCCGGCCTCATTCCTTACCCCGCCTGTCTCTGTGAGTCCGCCACCACTTGTCGTTCCGAGCCACCCCTACACCCTGCTGTCGTTCCCAGGCCGCCCCTGCCTGTCATTCCGTGGCCGTGGGTCGAAGAATCTCTCGAGCCTCTTCGCGGAGCTATCACTTCAAGATCCTTCGCTTCACTCAGGATGACAAATGGGCGGCGGCTCGGGATGAAGGTCGGTGCGTTCCCTGGCATCGACGAGAGTAGGGCTCCGGTCCCGGCTCAGGAGCGGCTCGCGGCCACGGGCTCGGTCGCCCACCTGAGGCTCGGTATCACCTGCCTGCCGTACGCCTCGATGAACTCCGCCTGGTTGCGCCCCACGTTGTGCACGTACACCTCGGTGAACCCAAGGTCAATGAAGTGCTGGATATGGTCGCAGTGCACGTCGAGGTCCGCCGAGCACAGGACCCTCCCCTTGAAGTTCTCGGGGCGCACGAGCCTGGCCATCGCCGCGAAGTCCTCGGGGTTGCGGATGTCCTGCTTCGGGAAGTTCATCCCGCCGTTCGGCCACTCCCTCACCGCCTGCTCGACCGCCTCATCATCGCTCCCGGCCCAGGACACGTGTAGCTGGATGATCCTCGGCATCTTCGAGGGGTCCTTGCCCGCCTCCCTCGCGCCCTTCTCGAACCGCCCCAGGAGCATCCTGATCTTCTCGTCCGCGGCGCCCACGGTGATGATGCCATCCACGAGCCTGCCCGTGCGCTCGCTCATCAGCGGCCCCGACGTAGCCACGTAGATCGGGGGGGACTTCTCCGGCAGGGTGTACAGCTTCGCGCTCTCGAGCTTGATGTACTCGCCGTCGTAGCGCACGACCTTGCCCGTGAACAGCTTCTGGATGACCTCGATGGACTCCATGAGCCTGCGCAGCCTCTCGGGGGGCTCGGGCCAGTAGTCCCCGATGATGTGCTCGTTCAGCGCCTCCCCAGCGCCGAGACCCAGGTAGAAGCGCCCGGGGAACATTGCCTCGAGCGTCGCCGCCGCCTGCGCGACTATCGCCGGGTGATAGCGATAGCCGGGAGGCGTCACGCCCGTGCCGAACCGTAGCTTCGTCTCGGCGCCCAGCGCGCCCAGCCACGACCACACGAAGGCGGACTGCCCCTGCTCGGGCGTCCAGGGATGGAAGTGGTCGGAGGCCATTACCGCGGTGAACCCGCTGGCCTCGGCCCGCCTGGACCAGTCCAGCAGGTCCGTCGGGTGGAACTGCTCGAACATCGCCGCGTAACCGATCGTGCCCATTCTGTCAGTCTCCTTGGAGTGTGCCTACCGAAACAGATCGCGCTCGGGCTCCATCACGAGGGCTCGCGCGCCGCGGTCGGACGCCTCATAACAGTAGCCCCTTATCACAACAACCGGCCGGGCGTCGGTCTTCCCCGTGACGAGCTCGGCCGCCGATGCGAGCTCGTCGGCGACCGCAATGACCGTCGCCTTGAGCTCGCGACCGCTCGCGTCGAGCTTGCCCCGATAGTCCACGAGCGGCTCGATACCCGCCGCTCCTATCGCTATGTTCACTATGCCGCTCCTCCACGGACGGCCGAACGAGTCGCTGATGACCACCGCCACATCGAAGCCGAGCGAGGAGCGCAGATCCTCGCGTATCTCCCGCGCCGAGCGGTCGGGGTCCTCCGGCAGGAGGCACACTACCTCCTCACCCGGAACGTTCGAGGCGTCCACGCCCGCGTTGGCACAGGTGAACCCGTGCAGCGTCTGAGCAATAATCAGGCCCCGGTCCATCCGCACGATGCGCTGGCTCTGCCTCAACACCACCTCGACGTGCCGCGGGTCCTTCTCGTACTGCTCGGCGTAGCGGACGGCCAGGGCCGAGGGCTCGACCTCTCTCAGGTCCACCAGCCTGCCTTCGGCCTTGCTCACCACCTTGTGGGTGACCACGAGTACGTCGTTGGGCTCGAGCGCGCCCCGCGCCGCCTCGAGGATCAGCCCCGCCAGGTCGTCGCCGGGCGTCACCTCGGGGATGTCCTCGAGGGGAAAGATGTGGATGCCTGGGGAGTTCATGACTCTTTCCTGGTTCTGCTTAGGTTGCTCCAACGTCACAGGGGGCAGGCGGCCGCGGACCCCTCCCTCAGCGCCGAGGACAGGTGCCGGCCGAGGTCGCGCAGGTCGTCCGGAGTATCGAGGTCGAACGCGGTGCCGGGAGAGCGATACTCTCGCACCCTCGCCCCGACCTCATCCGCGGCGCTCAGGTGGCGCTCGAGGCTGCCCTCCCCAAAAGCCGGCGCGGCCGCCCGCGGAGGTGCCAGGAGCAGGGCGTTCGTGCCCCGGCCGTGCCTGTCGGGTGCCACCACGACCGACGGCCGTCCGCCCGCCAGCGCCAGCATCTCCTCGGCGTCCGACGACTTGAACAGGGGCAGGTCCGCGAACACGACGAGCGCGGCGTCGAACCCCCGCTCCTCGAGGTCCTCAAGACCGCGGCGGATCGCCTCGTTCAGGCCCTCGCCGCGGTCGGGCACGACCTCCGCCCCCAGGCAGCCCGCCAGCTCGACGACCGCGGAGTCGCTCGAGATCACGAACGCCGCGTCGAGGGATGGGGACGAGAGGAGCTCGGAGAGCACGTGGGAGGCGGTGGCGAGCATCAGCGCCGCCCGCTCCTCCTCGCTCAGAGCCTCGCTCAGGCGCTCCTTGACCGCCGAGAGCTGCTTGACCGGTACCAGCGCCGCCGTTCGTCGCCCGGCGCTCATTCGGCCCCGATCCCCGACTCGACGAGCGAGCGTCCGAGCTCGACGGTCCGTCGCGCCAGCTCCCTCCTGTCCACGTCGTCGCGCATCACGGTGTCGGCCACGAGCACGCGCATCCCGAGCACCCGCACATCGGGCTCGTACGCGGCGTCCTCCGCGTCCATGACGAATCCCTGGACGAGCCCCTCGTACAGCCGCGCGACCCCGAGCGCGCTCGAGCCGTGGCCCAAGGAGTCGAGCATCCGGTCGGCCGGCCCCCTGAGCGCCCTGCCTCCGACTATGGGGCTCACCGCAACCTTCGGCGCGGCGCACGCCTCGAGCGTCTCCCGCATCCCCGGCACGCTCAGGATCGGCCCTATGCTGACGATGGGGTTCGAGGGGCAGAAGACGACGAGCTCGGCCTCGTGGAGCGCCGAGACCACGGCGTCAGTCGGGCGCGCCACCTCGATGCCTCGAAAGCTCACCCCCCTGACCTCGGGCTCGTGCCTGCGCCGCACGAAGTACTCCTGGAACTCGAGCTCCCCATCGTTCGTGTCGAGCACGGTCGAGACGAACTCGTCGCTCATCGGAAGCACCCGCGAGCGCACGCCGAGCGCACCGCAGAGGTCCCCGGTCACCGCGGTGAGCGTCATCCCCTGGGTGAGCATCGAGGTCCTGATCACGTGAGTCGCGAGGTCGCGGTCGCCGATCCGGAACCAGGTCGAGCGCCCGTATCGCGAGATCATCTCGAGCGCGGCGAACGTGTCGCCCGCGATCCCCCATCCGGTCTCGGGATTCGCCACACCCGCGAGCGTGTACATCACCGTGTCGAGGTCGGGGCAGATGCGCAGGCCGTAGAGGTTGAAGTCGTCGGCCGTGTTGACGACGACGGTCACCTCCTCGGGCGGGAGGTACATCGCGAGCCCGTGGGCGAGCTTCGCCCCTCCGACGCCCCCGGCGAGAGCCACGATCATTCGAGCTCAGCTCCCGAAGCCGTAGGCGTGGACATCGCTGATCGGGACGCGGATCGTCACGCGGTGCTGTTGGCCAAAGTCCTCCCGAGCCATCCGCTCACCCCTCTCCCTGCCGTGGTATCGGATGGCGAGCTGCCTGATGTCCTCCTGCGTAGTAGCCTGATCGTCCACGAGCTCGGCCCGCCCCTCCACGCGGACGTACCTGTAGCCGTCGGCGACCAGGAACGAGATGCGCGGATCCCTGCGGAGGTTGCGCTCCTTGGCGCGGCCGCGGGCGGTGTTCATCACGATCGTGTCGCCCTCGAGCAGGTACCAGATCACCGACTGCTGCGGAGAGCCGTCGGGATTGACAGTGGCCACCACGGCGAAGCGCACCGCCTCGAGAAACTCTCGTACCTGATCCGTCATCGGCAAGCGATCTCCTCCCACCTGGAACGGTAAACGCCTATGAGTATAGCCAGCCGGTGCCACCGCGCGGAAGGGAGAGGCGGATGCGAGCCCGATTTCTCGACCTGTCAAAGACGAGCGCGGTGAGGGCGAGCGAGACGCATCGAGGCGAATCCGCCTGGCCGGACATGGACGAAACTCACGCTTCGATGCCGGGGTATCGGGCGGGACAGTAGACAATCCGGGTGCGCTGGATATAATGAGAGCACGCCCGACGCGACGCCGACCCACCCGAGATACGACGCCACGCCGAGCAGGATGGCTATGCGAGGCTCTTTGTCCGTTCTCACGCCCGGCGAGCACGACGGGCCGGAACGATCCGTAGACAACAACCTGCCGCTGCAGCTGACACCACTGATCGGCCGCCGGACAGAGCTCGACACGGTGGAGGGGCTGCTGAGACGCGACGACGTGCGGCTGCTGACCCTCACCGGCCCCGGAGGCGTCGGCAAGACCAGGCTCGGTCTGCAGGCGGCATCCAACCTCCTTCCGGACTTCCCGGACGGAGTCTATTTCGTCTCGCTCGCCCCGATCACTGATCCCGTGGTCGTCGTGTCCACGATAATCCGGGCGCTCGGCCTGAAGGAAACCGGAGGCGGCCCGGCGCTGGAGCAGTTGAAGGGTTACCTGCGAGACAGGTGGATGCTGCTCGTGCTCGACAACTTCGAGCAGGTGGTGGAGGCCGCACCGCTGGTGGCGGAGGTGCTGTCGGCAGCTCCCCACGTGAAGGCGCTCGTGACGAGCCGGGCGGCGCTGCACGTCCGTGGGGAGCGGGAATGCCCTGTGCCGCCGCTGGAGGTGCCGGACCCGGAGAGCCTGCCGGACGTCGAGTCACTGTTGCGGTGCCCGGCGGTGGAGCTGTTCGTCCAGCGCACGCAGGGCGTCAGGCCCGACTTCGTGGTGACGGACGAGAACGCGAGGGCCGTGGCCGAGATATGTGTTCAGCTGGACGGCCTCCCGCTTGCGATCGAGCTCGCCGCAGCCCGCAGCGGGCTGTTGTCCCCGCAATATCTCCTGGCGCGGCTGGCACACAGGCTGCACCTGCTGACAGGTGGTTCACGGGACCTGCCCCCCAGACAGCGGACCCTACGCGGGACCATCGAGTGGAGCTACGGGCTGCTTGGACTGGTAGAGAAGAAGCTGTTCGAGCGCCTCTCGGTGTTCGTCCAGGGCTGCACGCTCGAGGCGACGGAGGCGGTATGCGATCCATCCGCCGATCTGGGGACAGACGTGCTCGACGGGATACAGCTGCTCGTGGACAAGAGTCTGGTGCAAGCGTACGAGCGCCCCGCGGGCGAGCTCCGCTTCTTCATCCTGGAGACGATTCGGGAGTACGGGCTGGAGCGGCTGGAAGCGAGCGGAGAGGCGGACGAGCTGCGCCGGCGACACGCCAACTACTACCTCGAGCTGGCGGAGACGGCGGAGCCCGAGCTGACGGGGCCCCGGCAGAGGGCCTGGCTGGAGCGACTGGAGGCGGAGCGCGCCAACCTGCGCGCCGCGCTGCGGCGGTCCATACGATCTGAGGACGCGGACACGGCGCTACGTCTGGCCGCCGCGCTCTGGCGCTTCTGGTCCGCGCACGGCTACCTCTCGGAGGGGCGCAGGTGGATGGAGCAGGCCCTCGCCTTGCCCTCCGGGACCGGGTGCAGCGCGGCACGAGCCGAGGCGCTCTTCGGGGCCGGCAGGCTGGCCTACGAACAGGGAGACTACGCGGCCGCGCGCGAGCTGTCCGAGGAGAGCCTGGAGATACATCGAGAGCTGCAGGACAGGGGCTCCGTTGCGGCCCTGCTCACCCAGCTCGGGCACGTCGCCCGCGCCCAGGGAGACTATCGGACGGCCCGCTCGATGTACGAGGAGGGCCTCGCGATAAGACGCGAGCTCGGGCTCAGGAGGGACATTGCGCTCTCACTGCATGGATTGGGCAAAGTGGCCCTCCACGAGGGCGGTTACGAGGACGCCCGCTCCCTTCTCCGGCAGAGCCTCGCGATCTACCGGGAGATCGGCGACGAGCAGAGCATAGCCATGGCACTCCGGGACCTGGCGGAGGCCACGCGAGGGGCTGGAGATCCCGAGACGGCGGCCGGGCTGGCCTCCGAGAGCCAGGGACTGTTTCGTGCCCAGGGCGACAGGCGAGGCATCGCTATGACGCTGCTTACCCTCGGCGCCGTCGCGCACGACCGTTGCGATCACCGTGAGGCGATGAGGCTGTACGCGGAGAGCCTGAGGACGTTTCTGGCCCTGGGCGCAAGGCACGACGCTGCGGACTGTCTGGATAGGCTGGCAGCGCTGGCGGTGGACCTCGAGCGACCGGTCGAGGCGGCGCGGCTGTTCGGGAAGGCGAGGGCCTGCGGGGAGGCGCTGGGCGTCCCCATGACACCGACACAGCAGAGGCTGCACGACCGCGCGACGACGAAGGTGCGCGCCCGGTTGGGGGACCGGGCCTTCGACGCCGCGTGGGCCGAAGGTCGAGACATGACGCCGGAGCAGCTCCTCGCACCCCTTGAGCAGATGATCTCGTCTGCGCGGGGCAGCGCGCGCGGGACCGCGCACAGATCCGATTACCCTGCAGGGCTCACGTCTCGCGAGGTGGAGGTGCTGCGGCTCGTCGCGAGCGGCATGACGGATGCCCAGATCGCCGCGGAGCTCGTCATCAGCCCCCGCACCGTGAACGCTCATCTGTTCTCGATCTATAGCAAGCTGGGGGTCGGCTCTCGCAGCGCGGCCACGCGCTACGCCATCGAGCACAACCTGGCCTGATCCAGGGTCATCCTTTCCTCTGCCTCGAATCCCGCCTATGGAAGCCCCACTTCTTGCTCAGGGCTATCCCTTCCTCAAGTTAAGTAGTCAGGTTAAGTACTTCTACCGATGCGCCCCTCTCCGCACGGACGTAGACTCCTATCCAGCAAAAGAGGAATACGAGGAGAAGCCCCGGAGGCGGACCGGCCGACATCGCATCGGCGGGGGCGAGCCGTTCGCCACCAGGCAGTCCAGGCATACGGAGGATATGGAGCGATGCAGAAGATATTCGAAAGGGGCAGGCTTCTGGCGGGGCTGTTCGTCCTGGCCGCACTGCTCGGGCTGAGCTCGCGGCCCGCCTCGGCCGCCGTGGGCGCCGCCCCCACAACCTGGCACGTGCAGGCGGGCTGGGCCACCAAGGACCAGGCGTTGCAGGGCATGGTCTTCCTGCCTAAGGAGATCTGGGTGGATGCAGGAGACACGGTCACCTGGACGATCAGGAGCGGGGAGTTCCACACGATCACCTTCCTGCCACGGGGCGAGCAGCGTCCTCCGTTCAATCCGAACGATCCGAAGCAGACCCAGAGGCAGGGAGGCAGCACCTACGACGGCACCGGCTACCTCAACTCGGGGCTGCTGATGCTCGGCACGCCGAACACCAGCTACAGCCTGACCTTCACCAAGCCCGGAGACTACCAGTACATCTGCCTCGTCCACACGATGATGAGCGGGGTCGTGCACGTGCGTCCCGCCGGGACTGCCTATCCGTACACCCAGGCTCAGTACGACCAGCAGGCCCCGATGGTCATAGCCCGGCTGCACGAGGAGGGCAACCGGCTGATCTCGCAGGCACATCAGACCGCCGCCCGGAACAAGGGCGAGGTGGTGATGGCGGGCAACGGCGATGTGGCGGTGATGCGCTTCCTGCCGAGGACGATCCGTGTCGGAGTGGGCGACACCGTCACCTGGGTGAACCAGGACGTGGAGACGCCGCACACGATCACGCTCGGCAAGGAGCCCGAGGGTGGGCCGCTGGCCGCCTTCGCGCCCTACGGAGACCCGCGCGCCTACGACGGCTCCAAGCCCCTCAACTCGGGCTTCATCGGCGCCGATCCTCACTGGTTCGGCAAGACGTTCTCGGTGACGTTCACCAGAGCCGGCACCTATCACTACATCTGTGCCCTGCACGACGAGATGGGGATGAGGGGGACGGTGGTGGTAGACCCCGCTATGCCCAACGCGGGCGGGGGCGGCACGAGCCCGGAATCCCATATCTCTGGGGTGCTGCCCCTTCTGGCCCTGGCAGGCCTGCTCGGACTCGGGTTGATCCCGGCCGGGGTCGCCACGAGGCGGGCACGGAGGGCGCGGTGACCGAACACAGAGGGACAGATAAGGGAACAACGACGTATCGTACCGACAGGGAGGTGCGAACCATGCGTGCATTAGTGATGTCCGAGAACAAGTTCTTCGTGCCCCTCGAGGCGTTTCCCCAGCTGCTCGACGCCTTTCAAGCCTGGCGCGAGCGCCACAGGGCCCAGATGGAGGTCTTCGAGTTCTTCGTGGGTGGCGGGGGCGGCTTCGGGATCGTGAACGTTCCGGATGAATCGGCGCTGAACCGGATGATGAACGAGTACCCCTTCGGGATGTACAGCGAGGTCACTATCAGGCCGATTCTCGATGGCGACACCGCTCTCTCGCAGCTGCGCGAGACGGTGGCGGCGATGACCGGCGGGTCGTAGGCGTAGACACAGTTACAGGAGGTGCAGAGATGGCAGTCGCGATGTTCATGGTGTGGGAAGGTGTGACTCCCGAGCAGTACGACAGGGCTCGGGAGCTAGTCGACTGGGAGGGGGATGTGCCGGATGGGGCAATATTCCACGTCTCGGCATTCTCTCCCAGCGGCCTGCGGGTCACCGACATCTGGGAGTCTGCAGAGGACTTCCAGCGGTTCGTGGACGCGAGGCTCATGCCGGGCGTGAGACAGCTGGGCATAGAGGGGCAGCCCGAGGTCGAGATCTACTCCGTGCACCGCATGTTCGCCCCGGCCCTCCAGTCCGTGCCCGAGTAGTCCAAAGAGAGAGAACCCGGGCGCCAAGAACGTGAGAGGAGTGTCCCTGATGCTTACCAGAAGGTTTCTAGTAGTTCCTGTCATCGCGCTGCTCGCCGCTCTTGCCATCAGCGGCGTGGCGCTGCACGCGGGCCAGGCGAGCTCCGACGAGCACTCCCGCGGAGGGCTCGTGGGCTCCTGGGAGGTCAACGTGACCGGTCCCGGAGCACCAGCGAGCAGAGACCTGGTTACCTTCACCTCCGACGGGAACGTGATCGCCTCCGAGACCGTACCGGTTACGACGACCCCGCAGGGCACCGAGCGAGACACCACCGGACACGGCTCGTGGGTGAGGACAGAGAGCGGCAAGTACGTCTTCGTGTTCGTCGCGCTGCACGTAGATTCTCAGGGCAGGCTCGCGGGCAGCTTCGAGGTAAGGGGCTATCCAAAGGTCGACAGGAGCTCCGAGAGCGTCAGCGGAACCTACACGGTGACCTTCTATGACCCCAGCGGGAAGGTGCTGGGCAAGGAGAAGGGCACGTTCTGGGGCAGGCAGATAGAGGTCGAACCCTACCAGTAGGGTGCGGCTGCCCGCTCGCGTGTCCGAAGCAATAACGCGACAAACATCAGAGCCGAGACCATTAGGAGGTCGACAATGTCACTGGTAACGATCGCGATACCCATCCTGCCGGACAAGAGAGATCAGTGGGAGCGCTTCGTCGAGGAGCTGCGGGGGCCGCGGTACGACGAGTTCGTCGCGTCCCGGCAGCGGCTCGGCGTGCACGAACGCACGTTCCTCCAGCGTACGCCGCAGGGCGACGTGGTGATCGTGACCCTGGAGGGGGAGGACCCGGTCGGGGCATTCCAGCGCTTCGGCGCCTCGAACGATGCCTTTACCGACTGGTTCGTCCAGCAGGTAAAGGAGGCGCACGGGATAGACCTGCGGCAGCCTCCGCAGGGCCCGATGCCACAGCTCGTGGTGGACTCCGAGGACGGCTCCGCGAAGGGGTAATACGGACTCCGGGTAAGCACTTACCCGTTGTCGTCCTGCGCCACTCACGCCTATCATCCTGAGCCCTTCGCGGAGTTCATCCTGAGCCCTTCGCTTCGCTCGAGGGTAAACTCCGCGAAGGACCCGAGAGCCTGCCCTGAGCGGGAGCGAAGGGGTAAACTCCGCGAAGGAATCTTGCCCCGCAACCACAGATTCTTCGGCCTGCGGCCTCAGAATGACAGACTCATTACCCGGATTCAGTATAACCGAGACCGGAGGTGCAACAAGCGGGCGTTGTACCGGACCAGAACCCGGATCTGGAGATTAGGGAAGGAGTACCTGGCAATGTTATCACAGGATAACGCAAGCATCGCACGCATCGTATACGACGCGTTCAACCGCCACGAGTTCGACCGTGCACTCGAGCACGTGGACGACGGCGTGGAGATCGAGCTCTACGCCGAGGGGCTCTCGTTCCACGGTCGCGAGGGATTCCGCGAGATGATGCGGCATTACAAGGCCCCGTGGCCCGACGGCACCGTCGAGGTGCTGAGTCAGCTGACCTCGGGGGAGGGGGTGACGAACGAGTGCGTCTACAGGGCCACGCATACCGCTCCTCTGCCGATGCCGGACGGCACCGAGATCCCGCCCACGGGCAGGAAGATCGAGGTGAGCTTCTGCGAGGTGTGGCGCTTCAGGGACGGCAAGGTGATCAGCCTCCACAACTACGCCGACAACCTCGCACTGATGCAGCAGCTCGGTATGACGCCGGAGTCGCTGCCAACATCACCGTAGGACCGTGCCTGAGCACGGACACGAGGGGCTCGCGCGTCTGGGGTCCTGACGATGTCATCTCGCGTGGGTGCAGGCGGCGGGCTCCTCCGGCAGGGGCTCGGGCGGCACGACCGGCTCCACACCGTACTCCTGGATCAGCTCCCCGAACAGGTCCCTCGCCTCGTGAGTGCGGTCGGGTATGGTCGTCGGCAGGAGCAGGTGGTAGGTGCCCGAGGGCAGGATGCCGCAGCCACCGTACTTTCGGATCAGCAGGAACTGCGCGAGCACGTCCTCTCCCGCGTGCACGGGAGGCAGACGGCGCCACCAGGAGAAGCCCCCGACGCTCAGCAGCTTCTCCCGGTCGTAGACCACGTTCGCTCCCCCGATCCACGCCACCTTGTACCGCACGGTCTCGCCGCGAGGCGAGAGCCTCCGCTCGAGGTGGAGCGGGTTGGCCGCCACGTTTACCGCCGCCCTCTCCCAGGGGATGCTCTGTGGCGTGAACGACTCCGGGCGTACTGGCCCATTCCAGAGCTCGATGTTCTGCTGATGAGGTCGTACGTCGTACCGGTATCGCAGGCCGGCGGCCGCGCACCCGACGAACCCGCAGCCCTCCTCTCGAATCACGTCCAGCATCCGCTCCATCACTCCCGGCTCGAGGATCACATCGTCGTCGAGGAAGTGCGCGTACCGCGCCCGGCTGCGCGAGAGCAGGAAGTGGCGGTGCTCCGCCATCCCCCTCCTCGGCTGGTGCGTGTGGAGCTCGACCCGGTGGCCGTGCCACTCGAGCGCCTGGGCGAGCGCCTCGATCTCGGGATCCTGGAGGTAGCCGGGCGGATCGGTCTGGTCGGACACGACCACGTCGAAGTCCTTGAAGGTCTGGCCTAGCAGGCTCGCAAGCACGATCGCGAGCCCGGTCTTGCGGCCGACGGTCGGGATGAGCACGTCGACGAGCGCCATCGGTCCTCCTCACTCCTGCGGGATGGGCTGCTCGGGAAGCTCTCCGCCGCCGAGGTCCAGGGCCATCTCGAAGGCACGGTTCCAGTCCCGAACGAACCTTTCGAGCCCGAACCTCTCGAGCGCGAGCGCCTTGGCGTTCTCGCCCATCCTCCTGGCCTCGCAGTGCTCGTCGAGCAGGAAGCACATCCGCTCGACGAGCTCCTCCAGGTCACACGACACGTAGCCGTTCTCGCCGTTCGCGATGACCGTCGGCAGCTCGGTCGTCGCCAGAGCCACGACGGGCATGCCGATCGTCATGGCCTCGACCACGGCGAGGGGGAGGCTGGTGTAGCGCATGTGGCTGAACAGGAACCTGTACCTCGCGATGAAGCCGTGCAGGCGGGGGTACTTGATGTCGCCCAGGCCGCCCACCTCCTCGCTCTTGATGCCGCACGTGTCGAGCGGCACCCGCTCGCGCGCTCTCAGGAACACGTCCAGGCCGGCGATCCTGTTCCTGCGCTTCATCTCGTTCACGACGCTGATTCCCCTCCGCAGCTCGCCGCTGTACCGTGCGCTCGGGTCTATCGCGACGCCGTGCTCCACGACCACCGTGGGCGTGCGCCCGCTGTCCCACATCAGCTCGTTGTAGTGCGTGACGTGGACGAGCAGGGTGCGCGGGTCATCCACGGGATGCCTCGTGTCCGTGGGGTGCGGCCTGGGCACGTTGTGCTCGAGGTATACCCTCGGCAGGCTCCGCTGCGCCTCGCTCAGGATCTGGGGCGCGTCCTCGAACATGTGGCGGGGGGCCTGGTACAGCACGAGGTCCAGGGGCACGTGCCGCACCTCGTCCGCAGGCACCTCGCGCACGTAGTCCGGCAGGTCGGAGCCCGGCCCGCCGCGCCCGCCGTACGACTCCGGGTATCCGGGCTTCACGGGCACGTACCAGTCGTGCTCGAGGCGCGCCAGGGCGTTGAAGTAGCTGCCGTGTACCGGCCAGGTCAGTATCCTCAGACGTCTCATAGGCTGCGATGTCTGCTCCCGCGGGCGCTCGGAATCACTCGATCTTCCCCAGTGCCTCGCTGACGTCCGCCGGGCTGTCGTACTGGCGATCCGGAAGCTGCTCGAGAGTCTGCCTCAGCTCGGAGTCGGCTCCCTGCTGATCAGCGTGACGGATCAGGTCCTGTTTGCTTACCGGGTAGTCTATGCCCTTCAGGTATTTCTGAGCCTGTACCGGGTTCACCCTGGCCATTGTGCAACCTCCGAGTTGTATGATGAACGTGTGAGAAGCGACCGCTGGTGCCCCGGCAGTTGTCGTGCCACCAGTTTCGGTGACTGGCACAAAAGCTGCAAACCAAGGGGCTGCGGGCGAGGCGAGCGCTCGGTATGGGCATATCCAGAAGACTGATCGTAGAGCAGGGCATCGGCTCGATCTCCGAGTACAGGAGGCGCGTCTACGGCCTGGCGGCGACCTACCTGGTCATATTCGTCACGGCGATCGCGACGATGGTGCTGATAGTCTCGCACGGCGAGTACTTCGTCACCCTCGCGCAGCGGTCGAACGTGGAGACCCTCATAACCGCGTTCATCATCGTCCTGTTCGGCTACCTGGCGCTTGTGAGCCTGCCGGGGGCGTGGGGCGCGATCAAGATCGTCGCCCTCAACCTGCCGATCTGGATGAGGCTCGATCCCATAAGCGGTGAGCGGCGCAAGCAGGCAGCGCTGCGGAGCGCACGCCGCCCCCCGCGCAGCGTGTATCTGAACGCGATCGTTCGCTCCGGAGACGACACGTCTCCCATCACGATTCATCTCGTGGACGAGGCCGGCAGCCTCGGCGAGGTCGTGATAGACGGCGCCAAGATAACCCACAACGAGACGGTGCACGCTGGCTCGAACAGCCTGCTCGCCTATTTCAGCACCCGCATCCAGCAGCTCCTCATGCAGCGCGGCTCAGATGCCGTCATCGAGGTAGTTCAGTGGACGACGATAGATGACGAGCAGGCGCTGCAGTACGGGAGCCTCGTCGAGTTCAGCCGGAACCTCGAGCGCACCCTCGGCTCCGGCCCCCTGTGGCCGACGGTCGAGCTGTCGGAGAAGGAAATCGGCGCGCTCGAGCAGGAGGCCAGCGCGCTCTGTCCCATAATCCGGGACGAGGCGCACCTGCCTGACCTCGAGTACCAGGTCGAGCATCGTGTCCCGATCATTCCTGAGCCCTTGGGCTTCATAGCGCTGTCGCGATCCGAGCGACGCGCGGACCCTCTTGCCTCGATGGGCTGCGCCGCGATCGTCATGCTCGTCATCCTCGCGATCGTCGTCCTGATCATCCTCGTGCCGCCGTGGGTGCCCTCGAAGTGATGCGTGCCCTCGGCCTCCTGGCTCTGGTCGCGCTCGTGATGCTCGCGGGCGCCTGCCTGTACGGGCCCGATCCGGCGGTCGTGAGCCAGAGGCTCCTCCAGGAACGTGGCGGCTCGTACGTCGTCCTGGTCGGGATCCAGAACCGCAACGGCGGCCAGGGGCAGGTCGCGGTCACCGCGCGCCTCGTGACGCGCGCCTCCGGCGAGACCGCGGCGGAGACGACCGAGTACGTCAGCCTGGACCCGCACGAGAGGGTCGCCCTCCGGATACAGCTGGAGCCCGCCGCGCGCGGCCCGTACAGGCCGTCGGTAAAGGTCCGGTATCCGCCGTAGGAGTCCTGGCACGCCTGCTGCAACTCGAGCGAGGTACCGGACGGCACGAGCATCAATGGAGGGATAACGATGGCCGGGAGAGTCAAGCTGGGCTATGCTCTGTCGAGCGAGGAGCATCGCTCGAACGACCTCGTCCGATTCGCTCAGGCCGCCGAGCAGGCGGGCTTCGACTTCGCGCTGATCTCCGACCACTACCACCCGTGGATTGATCAGCAGGGCAACAGCCCGTTCGCGTGGAGCGTGCTGGGCGGGATCGCGCAGGCCACGAGCCGGATCATCCTCGGCACGGGCGTGACCTGTCCTCTGATCCGATACCACCCGGCGCTCGTCGCCCAGATGGCGGCCACGCTGGCAGACATGGCTCCCGGCAGGTTCTGGCTCGGCGTCGGCTCCGGCGAGAACCTGAACGAGCACATCCTCGGCACCCAGTGGCCCGCGATAGACGAGCGCGAGGAGATGCTGGAGGAGGCGATCTCGATCATCCGCGAGCTCTGGCAGGGAGGCGTCCAGACCTACCGGGGCGCGTACTACACGGTCGACCACGCCCGCATCTACACACTGCCCGAGCAGCCACCGCTGATCAACGTGGCGGCGAGCGGTGCCCGGTCCGCGCGCATCGCGGCCACGCTGGGAGACGGCCTCATCAGCATCAAGCCCTCCGCGGAGCTCGTCAGGAGTTTCGAGTCCGAGGGGGGACAGGGCAAGCCGCGCATCGGCCAGATACACGTGTGCTGGGCGGAGCGCGAGGACGAGGCGCTGCGCACGGCCATGAAGTGGTGGCCGAACGCGGCGATCAAGGGAGACCTCAGCCAGGAGCTGCCTCAACCGAAGCACTTCGAGCAGGCCGCTCAGATGGTCACCGAACAGAGCCTCGCGCAGGAAGTCCCCTGCGGCCCCGATCCCGAAAAGCACCTCGCGGCGATCCGCAAGTTCGCCGACGCGGGCTTCGATCACGTCTACGTCCACCAGATCGGCCCCGACCAGGAGGGCTTCTTCCGGTTCTACGAGCGCGAGGTGCTGCCCAGCCTGACGACCGCGATGGCTTAGCCCGCGCGGACCTGCAGGCCGCACAGCAACGAGGGTGCCCGAAGCTCCTTCGGGCACCCTGTCCTGTTCGTCACGGACTGTCGAGCCCTCGGACCAGGTGGGCGATGCCGACGATCTCCCGCAGGACCGCTATCTGCCCCGTCATCTTGTCGGGCGGCGGGGAGTTGCCGTAGTAGTTCTGGAGGTAGATACCGACCACCACCGCGAAGACGATGATCCCCGCGATGACGAACAACACCACGCGTATCTTGTCGGATCTCCTCACGTCGCGCACCCCCATTCGGTCGAGCCCGAGTCCCTCGCCGCGCGCTCACGTAGCGGCGACCGAGGTACGATCTTGCAATGCGTGTGCCAGGGTCACGCCTTGACCGCCCCCGCGGCGATCCCCTCGATGAACTGCCTCTGCGCGAGGAAGAAGATGATGATCTCCGGCAGGGTCATCAGCACGGACGCGGCCATCCATAGGTCCCATCGGCTCTCGAGCCCCGGAGCCTTCAGGAAGCTGGCGACCCCGAGGGCCAGGGTGTACTTGTTCGGGTCGTTCAGGTAGATCAGCGGGGTCAGGTAGTCGTTCCACTTTGCGACGAACTCGAACAGTATCACGGTGAGCATCGCCGGCCTCACCAGCGGGAGCATTATGCTCCAGAACACCCGGAAGTGAGAGGCGCCGTCGACGAGCGCGGCCTCCTTCAGGTCGTTCGGTATCGTCAGATAGAACTGGCGCAGCAGGAAGATATAGAACGCCGAGCCGAACAGGTTGGGCACCCACAGGGGGAAGAGGGTGTTGATTCCGCCCAGCTTCCGCCAGATCAGGAACACGGGCACCATCGTCACCTCGCCGGGCAGCAGCATCGTCGCGAGGATCAGCCCGAACAGCGCGCCCTTCAGGGGAAAGTTCAGCTTCGCGAACGGATACGCGACGATCGCGCTGCTCAGGGCCACCGCGACCACCGCCAGCACCGTGACCACCGCGCTGTTGAAGACCCACAGCGCGAACTGGGTCTGCTGGAACACGTTGACGTAGTTCGACCACATCACCGGGTGTGGCACGATAGCCGGGCTGAACACCTCGTTCAGCGGCTTGAGCGAGGCACTGATCATCCAGAGGAAGGGCACGAGGAACGCGGCGGCCAACACCGCGAGGCACAGGTAGACCAGCGCCCTGGCCGGGGTGAGCCGCGGCCTGCCCTTCGGCGCGGTGGTCTCCAGCCGGCGCGCGATCGGCTGCGTGCTCATCTCGCCTCCCCTTCGTAGTACACCCAGTGCCTGCCCGCCCAGAACTGCACCGCGGTGATTATCAGGATGATTATGAACAGCACCCACGCCAGCGCGGACGCGTAGCCCATCTTGAAGTAGCTGAACGCGTTGTTGAACAGGTACATCATGTACGTAAGCGCGGCGTTCCCGGCGCCTCCGTTCGGGTCGTTGAACAGCACCCTCGGCTGGGTGAAGACCTGAATCGCTCCGATGATCCCCACGACTATCGTGAAGAACAGGACGGGCGAAAGCATCGGCAGCGTGACGTTCCAGGTCTTGGTCCACCACCCGGCGCCGTCCACCTCGGCCGCCTCGTACAGCTCGACCGGGATCCCCTTCAGGCCCGCCAGATATATGATCATCGTGTTGCCCACGGCGCCCCACGTGACCATCAGAGCCAGGGTCCGGATCAGCCAATGGGGATCGGTCGTCCAGCCCGGGGTCGGCAGGCCGAGCATGCCGAGGAACTGGTTGACCATCCCCTGCTGGGGGTTCAGTATGAACCGCCAGAGCACGGCCGTGGCCACGGCCGGGGTCACCGCGGGCAGGTAGAAGAAGGTCCTCCACCAGGATATGTACCGGACCCTCGTGTTGAGCAGCATCGCGATCGCGAGCGCCGTGACCACGTGCATCGGGATGAACAGGGCGGTGTAGTACACGCTGTTCGCGAGCGCCTTTCGGAAGAGGTCGTCCTGCGTGAATATCTGCCCGTAGTTGCTCAGCCCCACCCAGCTCGGGGGCTGGAGCACGTTGTAGTCGGTGAAGCTGAGGTACAGCGAGGCAACGAGCGGGCCGCCGGTGAAGACCAGGAAGCCGATGACCCACGGCGATATGAACACAAACGCCGCGAGCGCCTCGCCCCGCATCGGCCCTCTCCCGCGCTTCTGGAACCGGCCGAAGATTGCGCCCGGGCGGGGTGGAGTCGGCTGGATTGGCGAGGCGGCGCCTCTGCTCTTGCCTAGCACGCTTCCTCCGATATGTGGCCAGTGTGGGAGGGTCGCGGTCTCGCGGCCCTCCCACACCGTTACTTCTTGTAGAACGAGTCCAGCGCGGACTGCGCCTTGCTCTGGGCGTCGGCCAGAGAGTCCTTCGGCTTCTTGGTGCCCTGCAGCGCAGGCATGACGCCGGTGTCGTGGACGGTGTCGCTGAACTGCTTGAGCACGGGCGAGGCCAGCGTCCTGCGGTTCTTCGCGATCAGCTGCGGGAACAGCCTGATCGCGTCGTCGAACGCCCGGTTGCCGGTCGTGGTGAACACCTGGCTCAGGATCATCCGGTCGGCGACCTGATTGCCCGTGATGGACGGGACGTACAGCTGCTTCTGGGACTGCAGCTGCTTCTTCTTGATCTGCTCCTCCTGCACCCAGATTGAGGGGGCCGACATGAACGAGATCCACTCCCAGGCCGCGTCCCGGTTCTTCGCGCCCTTCGGGATCGCCCAGGCGTTCCCTCCGGTGAGGCTGAGGACGTTGCCCTTCTTGTCGGTGAAGGGGATCACCTTGAACTGATGGTCCGGTCCGCCCTCTCCGATGATGCCAAGCAGCCAGCTCTCGTACAGCGTCATGCCGACCTGGTCCTGGACGAAGAAGTTCTGCTTGCCCTCGAAGCCCGTCGTCTGCATGAACGCGTCGTGTGCCTGGATGCCGCCCTGCGCGTTCATCGTGTTCACGCAGTACTCGAGCGCCTGCACGTTCTCGGGCGTGTTGATCGTCGCCTTCCGCCCGTCCTGGCTCAGGAGGTCTCCTCCGTTCGCCCAGCACCACATCCAGAAGAAGCTGTCGTCCTGCGCCTTCGGGTCGAAGCCCCAGCGGGAGATCTTGCTCCCGCTCTTCTTCTCGAGCTTCTTACCGTAGCTGGCGAGCTGGTTCCAGTCGGAAGGCTTCACGCTGTTGATGTCTATCCCCGCCTCCTTGAACGGCTGCGCGTTCAGCCACAGCGGGCGGCAGTCTATGAACTGGGGCACCGCCCAGGTCTTGTTCTGGTACTGCACCTCCGTGATCTCGGTCGGGTAGAACTGCTTGATGTCGAACCTGTTGTCTCCCTTGATGAGGTCGTCGAGCGGTTCGAGGGCGTTCCTCGCCGCCCAGCTCATGATCGTGCTGCGGTCGAGCCAGAACAGGTCGGGCACGTCCCCGCTCGCCACCGCCGTCAGGATCTTCTGGTCGGTGACCTCCGGCGTGACCTGGAGCGTGATGTTCGGGTAGGTCTTCTGGAAGAGCTCGACGTGTATCTTCGCCGTCGGGTTGTCCGTGCCGAAGCCGAAGCGGCTGAGCGTCGCCTTCTGCTTGAACCTGGGCTGCCACTTCGTCAGCTTCATCGAGACGGTCGCGGACGGGGAGACGCCCATAGTCGCCTGGCCGGTCACGGTGGTCGTCGCCGCAGGGGTGCCGATCGCGGGAGTACCGGTTCCGATTGGGGCCGCTCCCGCTGTGCCGGTGGGCACCGCGCCCGTGGCGGCCGACGTCGGCTTCGTCACCGCCCCTGACGTGGGGGTCTGGCCCGTCGGAGGCGCCCCGGAGGGCGTACTCGTGCCTCTCGCGCCCCCACCTCCGCCTCCGCCACAGGCGGCGAGCACGGGCACCGCGAGGGACGCGAGCGCTCCCCACCTCAGCAGCTGCCGTCGGGTCACGCGGACGCCCTCTGCGCCGGCCTGCCTGGTGTCCTCCGGATGAGCCAGCGGCCCGTTCTCACCTGTCACCTGCTTTCCTCCTTGTCCGATGCGTTGTAAGTCAGAGGCGTGGAGCCCGCTGCTCCAGGCCCCGGGGCCTGGAGCTAGGCGGTCGCGTGCTGCTGCACGAACTGCTGTACCGCGCCCGGCAGGTGGGTCTGGAGGAAGGTGGCCATGTCCTCCTCGTCGGCGCGGATCTGCTTGCAGACCATCGCGGTCTGCTGATCTCCCGCCGCCTCCGCCGCGGCGATCAGCGCCGAGTACACGGCGATCTCCATGTTCTCCGCCGCGAAGTCGCTGACGCCGTCCCGGATCAGCTCGTCCTCCGCCGCGGTGCCCATCATGCTCTGCATCCTGCCGACGAGGCCGGCCATGCCCGTGCCGACGGCGGACACGCTCGCGCCTAGGCGCTCGGTGGCCTCCTTCGTGAGCTGAGCGTGCCTCCTGGTCACCTCGACGTGCTCCTGGATCTTCCTCTGGAGCTCGCGGTGCCCCTCCGCGTCCTTCGCGTGGTTCTCGAGGATCGGGATCAGGGCGTTCTCCATGTTGTGGGCCTCCTGCAGCCACCTCACGACCCACTGCTCGCTTCCAGCCATCTTCGGTAGCTCCTCTCTCACGCCTCACGGCATGATCCACATGGTACGGACGAGGCGCAAAGTCGCAAGCACCGTGCCATCTGGTCGCCCCGTGGTGCGTCGCGGTGGCACCGCAATTGAGGGGACCCACCGTCGGAAGGAGGCGAGGACGTGACCGCGCTCGGGGACGGCTGGTACCACGTGGGGGGACTCCGGTTCCACGCACTCACGTCGCGCGGGCCCGCGAACGCGAGCGGGCCTCCGGTCGTGCTCGTACACGGCCTGGGCATCGCGAGCGAGTCGCTCGCGGCGCTCGGGGAGAGGCTCGCGGAGTATCGGGCGGTCGTGATACCCGACCTGCCGGGCTTCGGCCTCAGCGACAAGCCACGGAAGGCCCTCGACGTCGAGGAGCTCGCGTCCTGGCTCGCCCGATTCGTGGAAACCACGCAGCCCGGCCGCGTCCACGTGCTCGGCAACTCGTTCGGCTGCGAGGTCGTCGTGGAGCTTGCCGAGCGTCGTCCGGACCTGGTCGGGCGCCTCGTGCTGCAGTCGCCCATCCCCGACCCGAGGGCACGAACGCTCGCCCAGCAGATCCTGAGGTACCTCCAGAACTACCCGCACGAGCGGGGAAGCGACCCACGCGAGATGCTGCGGGCTTACGCCCGGGCGGGCGTGCCCCGCATACTGCGCACGATGCAGATCTCGGTGCGCTACCCTATCGCGCGGCACCTGCCCGAGGTGCGCTCTCCCGCGCTCGTCGTGCGAGGCGAGCACGACAGGCTCGTTCCCCAGCGCTGGGCCGAGGAGGCCGCGAGGCTGCTGCCCGGCGGCAGCCTGAAAGTAATCCCGGGCGTCGCCCACTCGATCCACCTGAGCGCGCCCGGCGAGCTCGCGCGCGCGGCGCACGGGTTCCTGGGCGTGGCCTCGTCATCGCCGCAGGCCCGGAGCGACCATGCGACCCGGCAGATCTCTAGCTAGCTTCGACTCCGCCTCCGGCATGCTCCGGGCGCTCGCGCACTGCCTGCACGGGCGCGACTTCGCGCTGCTCGGCTCGGCACCGCGCTCGCTCGTGCCCGTCCTCAGCCTCGTCGGCTCCGGCCTCAACCGGCTGCCCTACGGCGCGCGGCGGAGCCTGTACTCTATCGGGAGCGGCCGCGAGGGGCTCGATCCGAGGAAGGTCTCGGAGGTGCGGGACGAGGAGGTCGCCTCGTGGCTCGCGTCCCACTACCCCGCGCGCCGCTACCCGGCGGTGATGGTCGGATCGTCCAGCGGCGCGGCGGTGAACCTGTGCGCGGCGCTGGGCATCCCGTGGCTCCCGCAGACCTACCTCGTGCCCGTCAGCTGGTCCGGCGTGTCTCCCGACGACCCCAGACTCGGGTTGGAGGTCATGCGCGAGCATGGGAGGCGGCTCCTCGCGGCCAACCCGAACCTCCAGCTCCACCACATGCAGGACCCGCTGCAGGACAGGCTCACGCTCCAGCTGATGACGTACTTCCGGGTCAAGAGGCGCGGCCTCGGAGAGGCGTACCCGGGATTCATCCGGGGGCGTCTGCAGTCGGGCGGCACGATCCTCTTGCTCGAGTGCGGCGCGAGCTGGCCCGTCACCCAGGTGGACGAGCGCTACTTCTACCAGTTCGGTGCCATCGGCGACCTCGAGCCGCGCGAGTACTTCGAGGACGGCGCGCGGGTGCTGAGGTACCTGAGGGAGCAGGGCACGCGTCCTCGGTGGGACCCTCCGGAGCCCACGACCGAGGCCCCGGAGGCGGAGTGGGGCTTCGAGCCCGCCATCCGCGAGGACGTCGAGCGGCTCTCCCGAGAGCACGGCTACCGGGTGTGCCGGATCGTGTTCGAGCAGCCGGAGGACCTGAGCCCGCTCGTCGCCGACTTGTACAGGTGGTGGTACCGCGGGCGCGGCCTGCCGCAGGACCGACTCCTCGTCGAGTCGTTCATCGGGCTGGCTCCGAGGTTCGCACTGCGCGCGGGGCTCGTGCCCTACTGGGCGCTGTTCGACCGGATGCCGTCGGCGGAGCGCCTGCTGTCGTATCTTCGGGACAGGCCCGCGTTCGATCGGGCTTACGTCATGCTCTTCTCGAACGGCGTTCCGGGCGTGGGGGGCGACCACCTGAGGGCCTGGCGCGATGTAATATCGCGCGGGGG
>CADDYR010000025.1 GCA_902810765.1 Chloroflexota bacterium | reverse complement strand
GACCAGCGGGCGGCTCCGCGCGCCGGCCCCGCGCCCCACGACGTGATCGCCGCCGCCCCGCCCCCGGGCGAGCCCAGGTGGTACAGGGGAGAGCTGCACGTCCACACCACGCACTCGGACGCCGAGTGGAGCGTCGAGGAGATGGCCGCGGCCGCGCTCGAGAGGGGGCTGGACTTTCTGGCGCTTACCGACCACAACACCATCAGCGGCGTGCCGCGCCTGCGCGAGCTCGTCGAGGACCGAACGCTAGTGATCCCGGGCATCGAGCTCACCACCTACCACGGGCACGCGCTCGCGCTAGGCGCCGAGCAGTGGTTCGACTGGCGCACCGGACTGCACGGGCGGACGATCAATCAGGTGGCTCGCGACGTGCTCGACGCGGGGGCCGTGATGATCGTCGCGCACCCGGAGCACGCGTCCGACCCGATCTGCACGGGCTGCCGCTGGGACTACGCCGACTTCGATCTCTCGCTCGCCACCGGGGTCGAGGCGTGGAACGGTCACTGGCGTTACCGCGAGAAGAACCCCGGCTGCCTAGAGCGGTGGAAGAGATGGCTGAACGAGGGCCACTTCCTAACAGCTACCGGAGGGACGGATGCGCACGGACCCGGCTACTGGCAGGGTGAGGTGCCCTCTACCTACGTCTACGCGCGGTCGCTGAGCATCGAAGGTGTGCTCGAGGCTGTCCGACGGGGGCGCACGTACGTCAGCTGCGGCCCGCGCCTCGAGCTGCGGGCGGAGCGCGGGGACGCCGAGCCGGTGATGGTCGGGGACGTGCTCTCTCCGGACGCCTGCGCGACGGTCGTGGCGGAGAGCGAAGGGGAGGGGCTCCTGCGCATCGTGACGAACGGCGAGGTGCGCTCGGAGCGCCGGGTCGAGGGCGAGGGACGCGTCGAGCAGGAGGCTCGGGAGGGCGACCGCTGGTACTCCGCCGAGCTGTGGGACGAGCTCGGCGAGACTCTGCGGGCCGTCACGAGCCCGATCTACGTGCGCGACCACCGACTCGAGGGCCACCCCATCCCGTGAGCTGCACGGGGCGCGGCGCGAGCATCGGGCGGTCCCGACCGGCCACGAGTCCTCGGCGCTGCCGGAGCGCCGTTACTCGCTCGGCGACGGCCCCAGGATATCTATGCGATGCTTCGCGGCAGCGGCCAGCAACCTCTCTATGTCGGGAGCACCCTGCGGAGGCAGCGTCGGCGCCCGAGCGGGCTCGCCCACCTCGTCCATGAAGCGCTCGAACCCTCCCGGAACGGTGAGCTGGAGCCCGCGTATCGGCTTCGTTCCTGTCACCGTGAAGCCGTGGACCTGGCCGCGCGGAAGGAACACGAAAGAGCCCGGCCCGGCCTGCCAGCTGTGGTCACCGCACGTGACGGTCATCGAGCCCTCCAGGATGTAGAACGCCTCGTCCTCCGCGTGGTGGACGTGGGGCGGGGGCGCGAACCCGGGCGGAGCCGTCCACTCCAGCAGCGTGAAGGAGCCTGCCGTCTGCTCGCCCCCGGCCTTGACGGTCATCAGCGTGCCGAGGAACCAGGTGGCCCGACCCTCCCCCAGAGCCAGCAGATATCCCGAACCCGTGTGTGCTGTGGTCATCGTCGCCTCCTCCGTTGCGCCTGCGCGCGAGCGGGCTCGCACGAGCTCGCCGCGTCAGCTAAAATGGTAACTGGTATTTCCTACATGATAACCAACAGTTCCTGATTGTCAAGGGGTGTGGAGGGAAGAAGTGTCGCGGACATCGAACGGACGACGAAGGGTGCTGGAGCAGCAGAACACCTCGCAGCTGTTGAGGATGCCTTACCAGGCGTTCATCGCCAGGCTGTTCGAGTCCCTGGCCGCCGCGGGCTACGCCGACATCCACCCTGCCCACGCCGTCGTCTTCCAGCACTTGGGCAGCGGGGCGGCACGGGTGACTGAGCTGGCCGGGCGCGCGCAGCTGACGAAGCAGTACGTCGGCCGTCTCGTCGCCGACCTCGAGGCTCGGGGCTACCTGGAGCGTGTGGCGGACCCCACGGATGGGCGTGCCAGGCTGGTGCGCCTGTCCGAGCGCGGGCTGGAGGTCACCCGAGCAGCCGAGGGCATCATCGCGGACATCGAGGCGGACTGGGCCCGGCGGATCGGCGAGGCCAAGTATGCTGAGCTTCGCCGTCGCCTCATCGGCCTCATCGTCGCGCTGGAGAGCTGAACGCGGCAGCCGGAGCCCTGCCGGGCCCTCGCCATGATAGCTCGAGGGTCAGCGCGGTGGCCTTCGCCGCCGCTGCTCGAAGCTCCTGCCTCCGCAGCGGGGACAGCCCGTTGCCTTCAGGGCCTCGATCGTGGGCCACTCGTCCCCCGGCCCCACGCCGTAGACGGCTCCACACGCCTTGCACGCGTACTGCCTCGTGCGCGGCCTGATCTCGCCGGTGTATATACCGCGCTCGTCGCGGCCCGTGATTGTCGGTCTCGAGTCGGGGGTCACGAGCAGGTGGTAGAGGTCGCTCGTGCCCGCGAGCACGCTCGCCCCCTCGTACCTGTTGAAGCCCGGACGAAGCTCCGCGAGCGCGAGCCCCATCCTCCCGAGCGCCCGCAGCACCTCGGCCGACTCCTCCGGCGGTCGGGGGCCGAACGAGAGGAACACGTGGCGGCCGCTCCGGCCGCCCGTGGCCCCGAGCGCTCGGGAGAGGAACAGCTCCAGGCCCGGAAGGGTGTAGGGGGGGTCGGTGAACACGGTGTCGAACCGTCCCATCAGCCGCTCGGGCAGAGGCTCGCGCACGTCGTGCCGCACGAGCTCGACGTCCACGCCCTCGGCCTCGGCCGCGCCGTGCACGTACTCGAGCACGCGCTCGTCGAGGTCGAGCGCCGTCGCGTGCACCTCCGAGCCGAGCTCTCGCGCGAGCAGCAGCGCCGCGATGCTTCCGGCGTCGTCGTCCCCGAGGAAGAGCACGCGCCTGCCGAGCACCGCGCCCCGATCCAGTGCGTACAGACAGCGCCGCAGGTTCGATTGCGGTAGCGCGAAGCTCTGATCGAGCGCCACGTCCACGATGGGCCGTCGCGCCCACAGGGCCTCGAGTCTGAGGAGCACATCGGAGTAGCGATCGGGGATCGCGATGCCGGTTCCGGCACATGTCGGGCAGGCGGGGCTCGTCCACGGCCCGCCCAGGTCCGCCAGCACCCTCTCTCCGAGGCTCGAGAGTCTCAGCCCGCCGTCGCGTGTCAGGATCCCCCGGGCCTCCAGCTCGCGGCGGACCGCGGCGAGCACGGGCACGGGGAGGCGGGCGGAGCGGGAGAGGTCGCGGAGAGCGACCCTGCCTGAGGAGCCGACGAGGCGGATCACCTGTGCGACGCCCTCGGGACCCTCCTGCAGCCTCGCGGCGCGGGCCACCTCCTCGAGGAGAGCGCGGGTGTCCGGCAAGCTACATCACCTGACGGCCCTGCAGGGCGCGGCTTATCGTGACCTCGTCGGCGTACTCGAGGTCGCCGCCCACCGGCAGCCCGTGTGCCAGGCGCGTCACCTTCACGTCGTAGGGCTCGAGCATCCTGGAGATGAAGAAAGCGGTCGAGTTCCCCTCCGACGTGGCGTCAGTCGCGATGATGACCTCCTTGATCCCGCCCTGCTTGATGCGGCTCTCGAGCTCGCGGAGCTTCAGCTTGTCGGGGGTCATGTTGTCCAGAGGGGAGAGGTGCCCGAGGAGCACGTGGTACAGGCCCTTGTACTCGTGCGTGCGCTCGATGGCGCGGATGTCGAGCGGCTCCTCCACGACGCACACGACCGACCGGTCGCGCGAGGGGCTGGAGCAGATCGCGCAGGGGTCGCTCTCGGTGTAGTTGTAGCACTGGGAGCAGTGCTTGACCCGCTGCTTGACCTCGCGGATCGCGTCGGCGAGGGCGTTGGCCCGCTCGTCGCTGCTCTTCAGCAGCCAGAAGGCCAGCCTCGCAGCAGTCTTGGGCCCGACCCCGGGCAAACGTGAAAGCTCGTCTATGAGCCTCTCGACCGGCTCTGCAACCATGCGCATAGGGCGTCCGCTCTCCAGCTAGGAATCCGGAAACACTTGATGTTTCAAGGGTTTTCGGCCGATTACGTACCTAGAATTATACCGCATGGAGGTGTCCGGCCACGGCTCCGGCTCAACCGATCCTTAACGCTTTCTGAACCATTTTCTACCTCGACGCGGTTGACAGCGCCTCCACGTCGCCCTTATCTTGTAGGGGCGCGCCGGAGCGGCCGGCGCGGCATCACAATCGACTGCCCACGCTGCCTCATCTGCTGATTCGGACAGCTGGCGGCACCTCGCGCGCCGGTCGCGAGAGCCGTCCGCGCGTCCGGGGGTCGGGCAAGCACCCCTCGCGCGCCTCTCTACTCACCACGGGGAGGTCGCGCTGGAGATCGGCGGGATGGCCGCGGGGCACAATATCAGGAGGGATGTCCTTGCTACGCAGAACCCTGGGCGGGGTGCTCGCGCTCGTCATGGCGCTGGCGGCCCTCGGAGCTCCCCTTGCCCCCACCGCCGACGCCACCTACCTCAGACCCGGCTCCTACGCACACACGACCACGTACCTCAACCTCCGCTCGGGCCCCGGAATGCGCTACTACGTGCGGCGCGTCATCCCCTACCACGGCACCGTTCGGGTCAACGGCGGCCCCTACCATGGATGGTATCGGGTGACGTACCGCGGCACCACCGGCTACTCGTGGCGCGGATACCTGCGCCCGAACGGGACGCGCCACGTCGTCCGCCACCACAGGTCCCACCATCGCACGTACCATCGGACCTACCGTCGCACGTACTCCAGCCGGGGTCAGCGCATCGCCGGCACCGCCCGCCGCTACGTGGGCTACCGCTACGCGTGGGGCGGCAACTCCCCGAGGACGGGCTTCGACTGCAGCGGTCTGGTGCAGTGGGTGTACAGGGTGAACGGCATCTACGTGCCGCGGAGCACCTACGGGCTCGCGCACGTCGGACACTACGTCTCCCGCGCCAACCTGAGGCCGGGCGACATCCTGATATTCCAGAACACGTACAAGTACGGCATCTCGCACGCCGCGATCTACGTGGGCAACGGCCGGATGGTCAGCGCGAACAACCCCTCGATGGGCGTCGTGCTCGACAACATCTACAGCTCGTACTGGGCTCCACGCTTCTACGCCGGAAGGCGCATCTAGGGAGCCGGGCCCCGGCGGCCCGCTCCAGGTCGCACGGGCACGGCTGACGGGCAGGGGAGAGAGCGTCCCCTGCCCGTCAGCCGTCCACACAACCGGTGCATCATCGCCCGGGGCAGGAACGTGCAAAGCGACCTGAAGTGGTGGAGGCCAACTACGACCGGACCTTCATCCGACTGGCCCGTTCCCAAGAAGCTCGAACCATCCGGGCGTGAGCGTGACAACCTCACGCATGGGCTGGTCGTGACAAGGACTTCTCGGGGAACTACGTCAGGATCTCCCGACCAACCTTATTACTAGCCCCCCAAATTGTAGATGAGACTCACGGCTGGCTGTGCTGAGGTCGAAGGCTTGGGCCCCCAACCGTTTTCCAGTGGATCCTCCCCAACTGTCCCTATCGAACCAGGGCAGCAGATACAGCCTGCCTCCTGGATACGAATCAAACCTGACGTAACCCTTCGGCGTAGGCACACTCTTGCTCGGCCGGAGGGACGGAAGGCTGAACACGTGTAACGTCATCCTACTGGTGAAGTCGTCCGCACGGGCCAGCACCCCCACCACCAGGCTCTTCCCGTCAGGAGCCAGCGACACGGCGTTTGAGAGCGGCACCCTGCCCGCGGCCACCGCCCATTTATGGATCACCGCGATCAACCTGTGGCTTGTTGCTCCCACCTCGAAAACCCTCAGGTCGTTGCTGACAACGTAAGCGGTGTCGCCGCTCACGGCAACGCCAGCTGCCATGTCGTTGCTGTACCCGGGGCTGGAGGGCAGATCTGGTAGTTTCAACCGCGATACGACCCTGGCGGCTTCGGGATCAACGAACCTCACCGTGCCGTCGTCACGGCAGACGGTCAGCAGCTCTCGCGCGGCGTCGGCAAGATACGTGGCTCCACATCCGGGCATCGGGATGTTCGGAGCGATTCTGCGCAACGAATGGGCATCGAGCACCTCGAACCAATAATCAGCCTTGTCGTTCCCCAGCACCTTGTAGCTGTATACGAACAGCCGATTCTGGTCTGGTGACAGCAACATCGTGGTCATCCCTGCCACGTTGTACATCATACGGTGGGGCACCGTGGTGCTCGCCAAGATCTTCCAGGATCGTGTATCCACCAGAGAGAGGGAATATCGCAGGTAAGGGGGGTTGGGGATCCGGACGCTCTGAAGCAGGTATAGCCTACTGCCATCCAGCGACAGCGTCGCGTCGGGCTCGTACTGCATAGGTATGCGATGTACGATTGTGCCCGTGCCAACTTCATACGCCACTATCTCGCTCTCTCGCGGATCGCTGTTGTTGCGCGCGTCCTTGCTCACGATGGCGTAAGCCACCTTGGGCTGCACCGAATAACCTGGACGGGGAGAGGCTCCACCCGTCAGTGTGCGAGCCGCCATCGCTCCAGCCACCGCAATCAAAGCCATCAGCACAGCGACTCCCGCGGCGGGCGCCAGCCAGCGAGCGAGCTCCGATGCTTTCCTTTCGTTCCCACTCATCGTCGTTACCCCCGAGGGCAATAGTCCGAGAGCATGCCGGACTTGTACGCGTGTTTCACCGCCACGTACTCCACACTACTGTGCACCTCGAATGCTGCGATGGTGCACGATCAATATCAGCATCCCAAGTGCAACCAGAACCATCCCACTGGCCAGCGCCGCTACAAGGCCTCGTGTCGGCTGCGCAGCGTCGCCGTGCGTCGGTAGACGGCCACCACCCTGTCGGGGGGTGGGATGCCCGCCAATCCCGCTCGTGATGAATCCAATGAGCAATACCATAGGAGCGTTATTGACCACGGTCAGAGCCTGGGGATCACCCGAGCAGTCCGCCTTGATGGTGTAGCTCCCGACGACCTGGTTGTTCACGCCCGCGCTTGCGCCCAGGAGCTGGTTCGTATAGGAGCCATCCCCGCAACTTACTCCGTCAATCGAGCCAGTCGAGTTGATGGCATTCCCAGCTATCGGCAGGTACTCCATGCTCACCTGCGCGCCATCATCGAGCCCGTCGAAGATGGATTGTTTGCTGAGCGTGTTGGCCCCATCGGGCGCGTTCGGGCCAAAATAGTATGTGATCGAACTTCCTGCAGCTACCTTGTCGTCCCGGTAGAACGTCTCTGACTCCGACATGCTTCCCACGAAATCTACGTTTAGTGACAGAGCCGAGTCGTTCTTAATCGTCGCTGTCTCGGGATCGCTTGAGCAACCTACGGATGCGCTGATCAGACCGGGAACCAGATCCCACAGATAGGTGTCATGGAGTTGAATCTGGCTGGAGCCCCGACGACATGGCACGTCGAGCCAGGCACCTAATTTCCCGTTTCCTACCGCGACTCTCAGACCGTCATTGTAGCTGTTGAAAATGGGGTAGTCTGCCAGCGTAGTGTCACCTGACGGAGCCTTGGCGCCGAAGTAATAAGTCACAGACTGACCGGGATCGAGCCGCGTGCCCGGAGAGAACCGTTCAGTGTTGGCCTCGGCAGTGGGAGTAGGCTGAGCACCGCTAGCTAATGCGGATGTTACCAGAATCAGGGAAAGTAAGATGACTACTGTCGCCGCGCCCCCAGATCTCATCGAGGGCCTCCTCACCTGCCAAATATGCAGGGCAGGCTCCGTGTCACAAGATTTGCATGACAAGAATGAGTATGAGAGTGAAAGCCCCCCGTCGGCCGGTGAATGCGTGAAGCATCTTTGGCTCCCCCACGTAAGTTCTGAATCGGTGCAATCCTGCACCGATCAGACTAAAGTGGCGCATCGAAGTGCCTTCAGTTTACTGCCAAGGTCAATATATGTCAACACCTTATGGCCTGCGGGGGCTGGGATAACCCTACCGCCGGTGCCATATATCTCTCCCGTAGCGATATACTACGAGCGAGTCACGGGGCGGTGGCGATCTGCGGCACGCGTCGCTTCCGCACAAGACGCTGAGTTGAGTTTCTGGAAGGGACCGGAAGTTGAAGATCACCGATGTTCGGACGGCAGTGGTGGAGGCCAACTACGACTGGACCTTCGTCCGCGTGTACACCGACAGGGACATCGTGGGGCTGGGCGAGAGCTTCCTCGCACCGGGCCTGACGGCGATCATCCGCGACCTCAAGCCCCTGCTCGTGGGGGAGGACCCGCGCAACGTGGACAGGCTCTGGTCGAAGATGCGGTGGGCGGCCTCCGCCGCGGGCTCGCTCGCGGGCGTCGTGCACAACGCGATGTCGGGCATCGAGGCCGCGCTGTGGGACATCACCGGCAGGTACTACAACGCCCCCATCCACCAGATGCTCGGCGGCAAGTACCGCGACCAGGTGCGCATCTACGCCGACTGCCACGCGGGAGAGGCGCTCGAGGCGCTCACCCCCCTGATGATCGCCCGCCGCCCGAGCTGGATGACCGAGGAGGGCGAGGAGGCGCTCTCCGTGACCGCGGAGATCAACCACCCCGTACACGGCCGGGCCTACGGCAAGCCCTCGGCGGACGAGGTGTTCACCCCCGAGATGTACGCCCGGCGGGCGAAGGAGGTCGCGGAGATGGGGTTCACTGCGCTGAAGTTTGACCTCGACGTGCCGAACCCCTACACCCTCGACACCTACTCGGGCACGCTCACGCACGCCGAGGTGAGGTACATGGCCTCGCTGGTCGAGGCCGTGCGTGGGGCCGTGGGCGACCCGGTGGACATCGCCTTCGACTGCCACTGGCGGTACAACGTGTCGGACGCGCAGCGGCTGGCGCACGAGCTCGAGCCGTACGGCCTGCTGTGGCTGGAGGACCCCGTGCCGCCGGAGAACGTCGAGGCGATGCGGCGGGTCACCCGGAGCACGAAGACGCCGATCTCGAGCGGGGAGAACTACTACATGCGCTTCGGCTTCCGCGAGGCGCTGGAGAGGGAGGCTCTGAACGTGATCGCCCCGGACCTCCAGAAGACCGGAGGGCTGCTCGAGGGCCGGAAGATCGCGGACATGGCGGACGCCCACTACGTGGCCGTCGCGCCGCACTGCATCGCCAGCCCCGTGGGCACAATTGCCTCGGCCCACGTCGCCGCGGCCATCCCGAACTTCCTCGCGCTCGAGTGGCACGGGATGAGCGTGCCGTTCTGGAACGACATGGTCACGGGCGTGGACGGCCCCGTGATCCGGGACGGCTACGTGAGCGTGCCGGACGCCCCGGGGCTGGGCGTGGAGCTGAACGAGGAACTGGCCCGCCGATACGCCAAGGCGGGAGAGCCGTTCTTCTAACGGTGCGGCCGGTCTGAGAAAGTGCGACCTCGCCGCGCGCTCGTCCTCGACGTTTTCTCAACCGGTGAGTGTGAGAATGACAACACGCGAGGTGATATCTCGCGAACACGAGACCGAGGGTGATGAGATGGACGACGAGACACTTGCAGTAGAGGACGAGCGCCCGTACGAGAGCCTCCACACGGTGTACGATCTGCGGGGCAGGGAGCTGGGGATGCTCGGGGTCCGGGACCACAGGCTCTTCTGGTACGAGCTGCCCTCCTACGGCGGGTGGAGCCCGGCCGTGGCGGTGCCCCTCTCCCCCGAGACCCCTGACACGCCCTCCGACGCGCTCCTGCCCGAGGTCGGGTCCTCCTCGGGGCTCGCCGTCCAGTAGAGAGCAGCCCCTCCGAGGACTACAGGCCCGTGATGAGGAGGTAGGCCGCGAGCGCCAGGGCGACGAGCACGAGCCCCGCGCCGAGCGCGACCTCAACTCCCGAGGAGTGCTTGTACTCGTTGCGCTCAATGGCCGAGGCCGCTCGGCGATAGCGCCGCAGCGCCGGCACCATCAGGCCGCCTCCGATCAGGACGAGCGCGGTGCCCACGAGCGTGGACACCCACGTGTGCGGGTGGTGGCGGCTTCCCACCTCCTCGAGGAACAGGCCGAAGCGCGCGATCACGAACCCGAGCCCGATCACCCCCAGGCTCGTGCGCACCCAGGCCAGCAGAGTGCGCTCGTTCGCCAGGTGGTCTCGCGTCGCGTTCGGGTTGACCCGCTCCTCATCGCGACTCATCCCGCAACCCCCGTTATCCCCCGCTCCTCCCGGCCCTGTGGACCCTCTCGAGCCTCTCGGTGTGGCGGTCGCGCCCCGTGGACCTCAGCCTCTCGAGGTAGGCCGATAGCGCCCCGCGCGTGTAGTACGGCCCGCCCTCCCTCAGCACGGTCATCATCGGGTCCACGTCGTGCAGGCTGGTCCAGGCCATCCGGGCGTGCCACTCCTCGAGCATCGCCATCGCGCGGGCGACGACCTCCGGCCGCTCACGGGCGAGGTCGTGCTGCTCGTGCGGGTCCGCCTCCACGTCGAACAGCATCACCGGCTCGAGCTGCTTGTAGCCGTCGTGGTACGTGCGCAGGCACACGTACCTGTCGAAGCGCACGGCTCTCTGGCACGACCAGGTGCCCTGGCTGGTCACCAGGAAGGGCCTTCCCTCTGTCCTGCCCTCGCGGAAGCCGCGCGTGAACGGCCGCCCGTCCCACCTTTCGGGCACCTCTCCCCCCGCGAGCTCCACCAGGGTCGCGGCCCAGTCGTACTGGTAGTGCAGGCCGCCATCCACTCCCGGAGCGATGCCGGGCCAGCGCACGATCAGTGGCACGCGGCAGGTGATAGGGTCCGCCGTCTGGTGATCGCCCCACACGTTCAGCTCGCCCAGGCTCTCGCCGTGGTCCGCGCTCACGATCACCGCCGTCTCGTCGAGCACCCCGAGGTCCGCGAGCTCGTTCAGGAGCCGGCCGATGTGCTCGTCTGCGTATCTCACACCCACGTCGTAGCCGTCTATCCATCGCCGAACGGAGTCCATCGAGTCGAGCTGCGCGGGCACGCGAGGGTATCGCTCGTGGGTGCGCTCGCCTCCCCAGCCGGACGGCTCCTGAGCGCTGTGCGGTCCGAAGCCGCTCCACGTGTGCTCCCGGACCTCCTCGGTGAGCCACTCCGGGAGCGCGTCGTACTCGAATGGGTTGCCGAAATCTAGGGGAGCGCGGTACGGGGTGTGGGGGTCCCAGTAGTTGACGTGGAGGAACCAATTGTGCTTCCGGCCGTGCCGCCGGAGCCAGTCCAGCGCGAGCGGCGTGACGTCGTCGGCCACGTCCATTCCCCTGTGCCCGGGGTTGCAGATCTCGTTGTAGCCCGCGTACCAGTGCCACGCGGAGTGGCGCTCGCCGAACGAGCTGACCGTGGCGGTGCGGTGACCCGTGGATCGCAGGAGCGCCATCCAGCCGGTAGAGTCGAAGAGGTCGCGGTGTCCCCTGTTCGGCCCCTGGCGGAACGGCTCGGACGCGACGCCGCCGTGGTTCACCACGCCCGTGTGGAAGCCCGCCCTGCCGCTCCACAGCGCCGTGCGGGAGGGCAGGCAGGGAGCGTCCGAGATGTAGCACTCGTCGAACCTCACTCCCTCGCGCGCCAGCGCGTCGACGTTCGGGCTCGTGTCTCTGTGGTAGCCGTAGCATCCCAGATGATCCGGACGCAGGCTGTCCACGTCCACGTACAAGATCCTCACCTCGCGTGCCTTTCTACTCTCCCTGCGGGTTTCGACGTGCCCCCAGCGAGGCGGACCAAGTGATCAAGCCTCGATCTCTGCCCGCTGGCGTTTCCCTGTGTTGCCTGCATAGTATTCGGGCCGCCGACGGGAGATCCAGTACCGGGCGCGCGAGCGGGCCGTCTCGCTACACTATAAGGCTGCTATTCGTCGTGTTAGTAGAAAGGATCGGACAGTGCCCTCTCGCAAGCTCGTACTCGTCACCGGCGCCGCGGGCCGGATCGGCTCCTACTTCTGCCGCCACACCCACGACACGTACCGGCTCCGCATGCTCGTCCACCGCGAGGAGTCGCGCGACCAGCTGGCGAGCCTCGGCGAGGTGGTGGTCGCCGGCCTCGAGGACCTGGACGCGCTGAAGCGCGCCTGCGAGGGGGTGGACACCGTGCTCCACCTGGCGGCGAACGCGAGCGCGAGCGCCACGTGGCGGGAGCTCCTATCCCCGAACATCGTCGGCACCTACAACATCTACGTCGCCGCGAAGTCGGCAGGGTGCCGCCGTGTCGTCTTCGCCTCCTCGATCCACGCGGTCTCGGGATACCCGGCGGAGCGGCAGGTCCACGAGGACGACCTGCCCAACCCCGGCGACCTGTACGGTGTGACGAAGGTGTTCGGCGAGGCGATGGGGAGGTACATGGCCGAGCAGGAGGGGCTCTCGGTCATAGCCATACGCATCGGCGGCTTCGCGTCTGTCGAGGTCGCCCGCGATCCCGATCGGATAGCCGCGATGGACGCCTTCGTCTCTGACCGCGATCTCGCGCAGCTCTTTCGGCGGGCCATTGACGACGAGGAGCTCCGGTTCGGCATCTTTCACGGAGTGTCGGACAACAAGTACAAGCGGCTCGACATCACGCTCGGCCGGGAGCTGCTCGGCTACTCGCCCCAGGACGACTTCGCCGAATACAACCCCAGCCTTCAGGCGCTGGCTGGGATGCGGCGCCGCGCCCACAGCCTGAGCGACGGTCAGAGCTCGGGCTTGAGAGACGATCTGTAGCCCGGGACCGACAGCGGCGTCGCCATCGAGGGACACGAGCGCTCGTGGCCGGGCGCGACGAGCTCAGTGCACCTCCCCGACGAGCGCGGGGTCCATCTGCCAGGCAGGCTGAAGCTCCTCCGTCGCCGGGATCGCAGAGGGTCGGGCGTCCTCGGGCAGATCGTCGCGCTGGCCCGGCTCCGGGCACCGGCAGGTCCTGACGCGACCCGACATCCAGGCGCCCTCCTCGACGACCAGGCTCCCGGCGGTCACGTCCCCGCGAACGACGCCCGTCGAGAGCACCTCGAACCGCCCGGAGCACTGGGCTATGCCCTCGAACCGGCCCTCCACGGTCGCGGACTCGGCCCTCAGCACGGCGGACACGTCGGCGTCGCGCTCGACGTACACCCTGCCCTCGGCCTCGACGCGCCCCGTGAGGCGACCGAAGATCCGAACGTCGCGATGCGACACGTAGGTTCCCTCGAAGTGCTCGCCGGGCTCCAGGATCTGCTCCTCCGGAAGAGGGGACGGGCTGCCGTCGCCCGCGCTGGCCAGCGCGGCGGCTGCCAGGCAGGGGTCGCAGCGGCCGCACGGCGAGCCTGTCCTCAGCCGGCAGCCGCGGGCGGCGATCTGCTTGAGCGCGGCTCGACACGCGGTCAGGTCCCAGATCGCAGCCAGCAGTCGCTCCTGCAGGTCCAGGTTCTGGCGTCGCAGTGCCTCGCAGTCGGCACGAGGATGCCGACGGTAGGCGGGCCTCAAGTCCGGCTCCCTTCCTGACCGAGCGCGCTCGCTCTGTTGCTCCCCTTACTAATTGTAACGCCGGGCAGCGAAAAAGGTTTCTCGCCGCGTCGCAAGCGGCCGGATCTACACCGGATCGCGCAGGGGCACGACTTCCAGTACGCCCTCGAGCATCGCTATCCTCACGACCCCGCCGTGGACCTCGAGAGGGGCGCCCGGCCGCTCGTGCTCGCTGTATCCCACGGCCTCGCGCACAGGCACCTCGCGGCCCGCGACCTCGATCCTCGGGGTAATCCGCCACTCGCTCACCCCGCGCACGAAGTTGAACGCCTGTCGTGCGGTCATCGTCGTGGGGATGATGAAGTCCTGCTCGCGCGGCCAGCCCTCGTAGCTTCCGCCCTCCGACGGCTGCTCGCGAGCATTGTCCGTTCCCTCGAGCGCGTCCTCGACCGCCTTCGCCAGCAGAGGACCTCCAATCTCCCCGGAGAGCCGGTCGAGCTCGTCGCCCGATAACCCATTGGGCACAAAGAACCGCTCCTGCGCGAGGATCGGCCCGGCGTCCAGCTCGTCGCTCATACGATGCACCGTCACGCCGGTGTGCGCCTCGCCCGAGCGGAGCACCCAGAACCAGGGGGCCGGACCCCTGTGCCGTGGCAGCAGGGACGGGTGCAGGTTGAGGAAGCCGTGCCTGGGTGCCTCGAGCGCCTCCGGGGGCAGCCTCCAGGGCCAGCAAGCGACGCAGCCCAGCTCGATCCCCAGCTCGCCCAACATCCGCGACAGCACGCTCCCCTCGCGGGTCCGTACCTCGAACACCTGGATGTCCATCAGCCTCGCGACGTCGGCCGTGGAGGACGGAACGCTACTCGTAAGGGGGATGACTCTCCGGCCACCCGGCGTCTCGGGCGGATGGAGCCTGCTCACGCCCTGAGCCGCGCCGGACGAGGCGGCTCCCGGCACCCAGACGGCGGCCGGTCGAACGCCCGATTCGAGCAGCTTCTCGAGCGCCACGCGCGAGAACGTGCCCCTGGTGCCGAGGAACAGCACGCGCGATCGGTTGCTCGTGGGGCGGTTTGACTTGCTCATACAGCCTGGGCTACGCTTGGTGTGAACGATGCTGAGGCCGGCATGCGACGATAGCTGCCTGGCGAAGCGAGGTGCTCAATGGCGCGCATAGTGCACTGTGTAAAGCTCGGACGCGACCTGCCGGGACTCGAGGCGCCCCCCACGGGCGGCGAGCTCGGCCAGCGCATCTACGAGAACGTCTCGGCCGATGCCTGGGAGATGTGGCAGGAGCACTCCAAGCTCATTATAAATCACTACGGCCTGGTGCTCGCCGATCCCGAGGCGCGCAGGTTCCTACGGGAGCAGATGGAGGAGTTCTTCTTCGGCGAGAACGCGCAGATGCCCGAGGGCTGGACCCCGGCCCAGAACCGCAAGGGCGGAGCGGTAGCGCCGGCCAAGAAATGAGGTCCCCCGGCGACATCCTGCTCGTATCCTGCTACGAGCTCGGACACCAGCCGTTCGCGCTCGCCTCGTCCATCGCCGCGCTCGAAGAGGCGGGATATCATCCCCGCGCGGTGGACACCTCCGTCGAGGAGCTCACGGCCAGCGACGTCCGGAGCGCGAAGCTCGTCGCCATATCGGTGCCGATGCACACCGCCCTGCGGCTCGGGGTCAGGCTCGCCGCGCGGATCGCCAGGCTCAATCCCGAGGCACACGTCAGCTTCTACGGCCTGTACGCGCTGTTGAACGCGAGCTACCTCTTCCGCAACCACGCGTCCTCCGTGATCGGCGGCGAGTACGAACAGCCGCTGCTCGAGCTCGCGCGCGCGCTCGAGCGGGGAGCGCCCTGCGACGGCCTGCCGGGGGTGCGCACGCCCTCGAACCCGGCCGGCCCGTGGCTGCAGAAGGTCCGTTTCTCCGTGCCCCGGCGTGAGCCGCTGCCACCGCTGCGCCGCTACTCCCACCTCGTATGGGACGGAGAGGCGCGCGCCGCGGGCTACGTCGAGGCCAGCAGGGGCTGCCTCCACACCTGCCGCCACTGCCCGATCACGCCCGTCTACCACGGGAGGTTCTTCGTCGTGCCTCGTGAGGTGGTGCTCGAGGACGTGCGTCGCCAGGTGGCGATGGGCGCCCGGCATATCACCTTCGGCGACCCCGACTTCCTGAACGGCCCCGGACACTCGCTCCGAATCCTGCGGGCGATGCACGAGGAGTTCCCCGACCTCACCTTCGACGCGACCATCAAGATCGAGCACATCCTGGAGCGGCGGCACATCTTCCCGGAGCTGCGGGAGCTGGGCTGCGCGTTCGTGCTGTCCGCGGTCGAGTCGCTCAGCGACACGGTGCTGGCGCGCCTGGACAAGGGCCACACGCGAGCCGACGTGATCGAGGCGATCCGGATAACGAGCGATGCGGGGATACCGCTGCGTCCCTCCCTCCTGCCGTTCACCCCGTGGGAGACGCTTGACGGCTACGCGGAGATCCTCGAGTTCTTCGAGCTGGAGGGTATGGTCGAGCACGTGGACCCCGTCCAGTTCTCGATCCGGCTGCTCGTTCCGCCGGGCTCGGCGATCGCGGACGAGCTCGCCTCCGACGGCCTGCTCGGCGAGCTCGACGAGGCCGCGTACACGTACAGGTGGGCGCATCCCGACCCCAGGATGGACGAGCTGCAGCGGGAGGTGGCTGCCACGGTGGAGCGAGCGGCGCAGGAGGGGGCTCCCGCGGGCGAGGTCTTCCAGGAGATCAAGCGGCTCGCCTGGGCTGCGCGGGGGGAGCCCCTGCTGGCGGGTGCGGGACGGCTTCCGGCACAGCCCGCACCCCCCCGGCTCACCGAGCCATGGTTCTGTTGAGCGGAGCCGACCGCGGACCAGTTGGGTCCGCACGAAACGTAGGGATCACACGGATTCCGAGTAAGCGCCTACTCGTTGTCATCCTGAGCCCTTCGCGTAGTTTACCCTCGAGCGCAGCGAAGGGCTCGAGGATATACTCCGCGAAGGATCTGCTCATCGTATCTACAGATTCTTCGGCCTTCGGCCTCAGAATGACAGGGCTAGGGGCAGGGGCTTGGAATGACGGGCTCATCACCCGGACTCGGTATCAGACGGACGAGACGGGGAAGTACGGCCGCAGCGTGAACCGCAGCCTGGAGTGTGCCTCCCTCAGCGCCCGCTCCGCGGTCTCGGGATCACCGGCGCGCGAGAAGATGAACCCGAGGTAGCTCGATCCCTCCGGGAGCGGCACCAGCGGCTGGTTCAGCGGGGCGGTGATCTGCACATCCTCGACGTGCGGGACCTCCCGCGCCTCCTCGATCCCCTCGACGCCGGTCAGCAGGCCCCGGCCCGAG
Organism: Chloroflexota bacterium; assembly: GCA_902810765.1. Lineage (GTDB taxonomy): Bacteria > Chloroflexota > Chloroflexia > Thermobaculales > Thermobaculaceae > CADDYR01. Next base: position 8,396 of record CADDYR010000025.1, on the reverse strand, counting down.
ATCGGTATCATCATGACCCCAGCGGCCGTCGCCTCTCGCTCCGCGCCCTCGGTGGGCAGGCCGCAGGCGTTGCGCAGGATCAGCTCCTCCAGGCACGCGTCGGTGCCGAAGCGCAGGACGCTCGAGCACAGGCCGCCGATGGACCTACCGGCCATCTCGATCAGCCAGGCCCCCTCATCGTTCACCCTGAGCTCGGCGTGCACCGGCCCTTGGCGCAGGCCGAGCGCCCTGGCCGCCTCCGCCGCGGTCTCCTCGACCGAGCGCTGAGCCTCCTCTGGAAGCCGCGATGGGGTGACGTATATGGTCTCCTCGAAGAACGGCCCGTCCAGTGGGTCGGGCTTGTCGAACAGGGCGAGCACCCTGAGCCGGCCGTCGCTCAGCATCCCCTCGAGCGCGACCTCGAAGCCCGGCACGAACCCCTCGACGAGGAACTCGGTGCGCTCGGGCGCGTATCCGTCGGAGGCGAGTATGCTCAGCAGGCGCCCGTGCGCGGCGACGAGCTGCTCCGGGCCGTCCGCCCGGATCACGCCCCGGCTTCCCGAGAGCCGGAGGGGCTTGACGACGCACGGGTACGGCACCTGCCGCGAGATCGAATCGGGGTCGCCCGCGAGCGGGAACCTTCGGTACCAGGGCACCCGGAGCCCTCCCCCGGCGAGCGTGTCGCGCATTACTCCCTTGTCCCGGGCCGCCAGCGCCGCCTCCGGGCTGTTGTGCCGCAGTCCCAGGCGGCGGCTCGCCTCGGCAGCGAGGAGAGTCGCGCCGTCGTCTACGGAGAGTATCGCCGCGACCGGGTGCGAGGCCGCGTACCGCTCGATCCTCGCCACGCTGCCGGGTACATCGGCGTAGTCGAGCGCGAGCTCCACGCGCCAGCGCTCGGCCAGCTCGCCCGGCAGGTCCAGCCCCTGGACGACCTCGATCCCCAGCTTCGCAGCCGCCGCGAGGAAGCTCTCGGCACGGTAGGTGTGGGGGCCGGCGAGCAGGATGACCCTCGGCCGATCCCCACCAGTTCCGGCGTCCCGGCTCGTCTGGTCGGGCATCATGGTGCTCGCGCTCCGTCGCAGTACAGCTCGAGCATCCGCTCCCGCGCCTCCTCGAAGGACTCGCAGCCGAACACGTGCCCGCCGCTCTCGGCGAGGCGAACCAGCTCGCCGACCGCCTCTTCGGCGAGCGCCCTCACCTGGTCCGGGTAGCCCAGCTCCTCCGAGTTCCGCTCGAACTCCTCCCTGTCCTCGACGCTGTACCTTCCGTCCGGCGTCACCACGACGTCGAGGTCGAGGTCCACGTAGCTGAGCACGCCGTCCGCGAGCCGCTGCTCCGTCAGGATGTTGCAGAAGTGGCGGACGATCCGGCTCGCGGAATCGAAGAAGCTCACGATGTTGAACGGCCTGTCCAGCGGCAGGTACTCGAGCGACAGGTCGTGCCGCCTCTCGACCCTGCCGTCCCTCACGAAGCGCCTGCCCGGCATCCCCACGCCGAGCACGAGCCGCGGGGCGCAGCACACCACCTGGACCTCGGTGGCGAAGCGGAAGCGGCCGTCGTACTTGCGCGACACGACGCTCAGGGCACGAGCGCCCGACGGCCGATCACTCGAGCGCGGGAGCAAGGCCGTTCGTCTCCGGCGTCGGCCGCAGCTGAGCGTGGCGCTCGAAGAACGCGGCCACGCGCTCCACGTACGTGTTCCGGTCGAGGAAGTAGGCGCCGCAGTGGTCCACTCCGTCGAGCAGCCACAGCTCCTTAGGTTCGCCGGCGGCGTCGTAGAGCGCCTGGGAGTCCGCGGGGTCCGTGATCGGATCCTCGGTGCCGTGGATGAGCATCACGGCCCGCGGCGAGATCCGCGAGACCTCCTGGATCGGCTCGACCTTCTCGACGTCGTACGGCAGGAACGCCTCCATCAGCCGCGCCAGGGGAGAGCTGGGGAGGAAGCGCACGCGGCGGCTGACGTGCAGCCGGATCACCTCGCGTTGAGACGCGAAGGGCGAGTCGGCAACGATCGCGCGCACGCGCTCGTCCCGGGCCGCGGCCATCACGGCTACCGAGCCCCCCATCGAGTACCCCAGAAGCCCGATGCCCGCCTGGGGCGCCCTGCCCGCCGCGTACTCGACGGCGGCGAGCGTGTCGAGGGTCTCCAGGAACCCGAGCGTGTTGATGTACGGGTCGGAAGTGCCCCTGCCGCGGTAGTCGAACAGGAGGGCGTTCATCCCTCGTCGCCAGAGGGCCGCGGCCACTCCGAGGGTGTCCCACCGCCCTCCGTGGTGTCCACCGAGCGTGATGATAGTGGTCCGGGCTCCCTGTCGGTCCAGCCACCATCCTCGGAGGGTGATGCCGTCCGGCGCCTTGAACTCGATGTCCTCGTAGGGGATCGCGAGCTCCCACGGAGTTATGAACTTCTCGACGACCGGATCGGGGGCCACGAGGCGACGGGCGACTCTCCACGCGCCGAGGGTCGTCAGGGCGGCGGCGCCCGCGGGCATCCCGAGGACGAAGCGCAGTCCCGCTCTTCCCAGCACCGTCATAGCTCAATTATAGCAGCGGAGCCGTCCCGCGCCCCGTAGTCGGGAGGGAACGCGGCCCGCCGCGCTGCTAGAATGGTTCCGGACTCTGGAGCGAGGATGGAGCGCGCAGCATTGGAAGACATCGCCGCGAGGGCCGGAGCACAGCTCGCGGAGGAGACGCACGACCCCCTGCTCTTCGGCCGGGACGACACCGAGGGCATAGTGTCCGTGCGGGCGGACTACGAGGGCCGGGTAACGCTCTGGCGAAGGGGCCGCGAGGGCGAGCTGGCTCGCGAGCAGCGCACGTACACGCCCTGGGTGCTCGTCGCCGATCCCGCGCTCGTCGGCGCGCTCAAACCCGTCCGGCTGCCGTTCTCCCCCGGCTTTCCCTCGCTCGACGGTGCTGGCGCCGGCGTCGTCGAGCTGGAGGGAGAGGGCTTCTTCCGCTACCTCGTGTTCGGACGCAGCTTCGACCTCCTGCAGCGAGCGCTGCTGGACGCTGCGGGAGTCCAGCGCCTTCGGGACCTGCGCGACCGCGTCTACTACCGTCCGCCTGTGGAGCAGCACGTCGCGCTGAGCGGACAGACCTACTACAAGGGCACCACCTGGGAGCAGCTGCGCAGGCTGCAACTCGACATCGAGACGACCGCGCTCACGCCCGAGGAGGGCGAGGTGTTCATGGCGTCGGTTCGGGACAGCGCCGGATTCGAGCTCGTGCTCGACTCGAGCGAGCACGGCGGCGAGGCCGGACTGATCTCCGAGGTCGTCCGCATCGTTCGGGAGCGCGATCCGGACGTGATCGAGGGGCACAACCTCTTCGAGTTCGACCTGCCCTTCCTGATCGCCCGGGCGCGAAGGTACGGCGTGCCGCTCGCCGTCGGTCGGGACGGGGACGAGCCGGCGGAGTCGCGAGACCTGTTGAAGGTAGGCGCGCGCAACGAGCCGTTCCGCCGCTTCTCCGTCTCGGGACGAGAGATAGTGGACACGCTGCACGCCGTCAAGCGGCGGGACGCGATCGTGCACGACATCCGGGCGTACGGGCTGAAGCAGGCCGCGCGGTATTTCGGGATCGCCTCGGAGGACCGGGAGCTGATCGAGGGCGCCGAGATCCACGAAACCTGGCGATCCGACCCCGAGCGCGTGCGGCGCTACGCGCTGGAGGACGTGCGGGAGGTGGACCAGCTCTCCAGGCTGCTCATGTCGAGCTCGTTCGCCCTTGCGAAGATGGTCCCGAGACCCTACGAGAGGGTGGCCACGGCGGGGACGGGTCAGGGCCTGATCGAGCCGATCCTGGTTCGGGCCTACCTCTCTGCCGGGCACTCGCTGCCACGTCCCGAGCCGGGCGCCGCCCGGGACGACTACGTCGGCGGATACACCCGTCTGTTCAGGAGCGGCCTGCTCTCGCACGTCGTGAAGGCGGACGCCGCCTCCCTGTACCCCTCGATAATGCTCGCGTACGAGATCTCGCCCCGCTCCGACCGGCTCAGCGTCTTTCCGCGCGCCCTCCGCCATCTGACGGAGCTACGGCTTGGGCACAAGCGGGCGTCGCGCTCTCCGGGCGCGCCCGCTGAGGAGAGGCTGCACCACGACGCGATGCAGGGCGCGATGAAGATTCTGATCAACAGCTTCTACGGCTCGATGGGCGCGTCGTTCGCGCTGTTCGCCGACGTGGAAGCCGCGGCGCGGGTCACCCGGATCGGTCAGGAGATCCTGCTGCGGTTGATGAGGAGCATCCAGGAGCGCGGGCTCGAGCTGATCGAGGCGGATACGGACGGTGTCTACTTCACGGTGCCCGAGACCTGGACGCTCGAGGACGAGCTCAGGTTCGTCGAGGAGATCGGGCGCGACCTGCCGGAGGGCATCCGCGTCGAGCACGACGGCCGGTATCGGAGGATGTACTCGTACCAGGAGAAGAACTATATCCTGCAGGAGTACGACGGCACGATCAGGATGGTCGGCGCCGCGTTCAAGAGCAGCCGGAACGAGCCGTACGCCGAGAGGTTCTTCACCGAGGTCGTGCCGCTGCTCATGGACGGGGACTTCGCAGGGGTGCGCGCCCGCTTCGAGGAGCTCGTGCTCGACCTGCGCGCCCGCCGGGTGCCCGTGGAGGACCTGACCTCGACGGTGCAGCTCACGAAGTCGGAGGAGGAGTACGCGCGCTCGGGCCGCGCCGAGGAGCAGTACGAGGTGCTGAGGGCGATGAAGCGAGGCTGGCGCCCTGGAGACCGGGTGAGGTACTACCACGCCCTGATCGGACGGCGGCGCGTCCGCAAGCTCTATGAGCCGGGCGCGACGGACTACGACGCGGAATACTACGTGCGGAAGCTCAGGGAGGGCTACGCGACGCGCCTGTCGAAGGCGGTCGCCCCCGAGGACTTCAACAGCCTGTTCGGTGAGATGCGCGGCCTGTTCGATGTCTCGCCCGTCGAGATCGGGCCCGTCGTCACGGTCGAGAACACGCTGGACTGATCTCCCGCTGAAAGGAGCAACGCGTGGCGGATAGTGCGAGCGTGCGCTCGCTCTCGGACAACCTGCTGCTGACGGACCTGTACTTCCGGGGCAGGCAGCAGGCTATCGCGTCCTACACGCTGACGAGCGGCGGCGAGACCGCCATCGTCGAGACCGGGCCGTCCACCACCATCTCCAGCCTGACGAACGGCCTGGCCCAGGCCGGGGTGTCGCCGCTGAGCGTGAGCAAGATCCTGCTGACCCACATCCACCTCGACCACGCCGGGGCGACCGGCAGCCTGATGGAGCTCCTGCCCAACGCCGTCGTCTATGTATCAGAGGTGGGCGCGCCCCACCTGGCGGACCCCTCGAAGCTCGTCGGCAGCGCCAGCAGGATATACGGCGACCAGATGGAGGCGCTCTGGGGCGAGGTGCTGCCCGTGCCCGAGGACCGCCTCAGGCCGCTCGCGGACGGCGCGGTCGTTCGGGTGGGCGATCTCGAGCTGCACGCCCTGTACACGCCGGGGCACGCCTCGCACCATCTGGCCTACTGGGTGCCGGCGAGCGGGGCCGTGTTCACCGGAGACGCAGCGGGCGTGCGCCTGCCGGGGACGGATCGCGTGCTGCCCCCCACTCCCCCGCCCGACCTCGACCTGGAGGAATGGGACTCGAGCATCGAGCGCATCCTGGGACTGCACCCCTCCACTATGTACCTGACCCACTTCGGCGGCTTCCACGACGCCGAGCGCCACCTCTCGGAGCTTCGGGCCCGGCTGTTCGAATGGCGCGACCTGCTGCTCGACGGCGCGAGGCGGGGCCTGGGGCAGGACGAGCTGGCGCTCCTGCTGGAGAGACACGCCGACGCGGAGCTCTCGGCCACCGTACCGGACCCCGAGGTGCGCGGCAGGTACGGGCTCGTCGCGGGCTACGGCATGGACGTAGCCGGCTTCCTCCGGTACTTCCGGAAGCGGGGAGACCTTCCCGGCTGATAACCTCGGCAAGGGCGCGCCCTTGCCGTCGGAACGACAGGGCTAGGGGCAGGGGGACAGTATGGCGGACTCGTCACCCGGACTCGGTACGACGAAGTCCACGTTGACCGCTAGCTTGAGGGCTCGTCGGGGACGTGCCTGAGGAGGTCGCCAACGTCCACGCCCAGGTAGGAGCAGATCCGGTCGAGCACCTTGCGGTCGAAGCTCTCGACGCGGTCGTGGTACAGCTTGTGAGCGGCCCCGCGCGATATGCCCGCTCCCTCCGCGAGCTGGCTCACCTTGATCCTCCGGCGGCCGAGGATCTCCGACAGACGGTTCTCGATCACGTCAGCGCTCCCCGTTTACTGTACACGGTCGTGCACGAGTATACCACACACGCACTCAGGGGCCGTCGTACTCCCAGCGGTCGGTGCCCTGGAGCAGGGAGCGCAGGTGGTTGATCTCGCCCGCGTGATACAGGTCGTGCTCGATCATCGTCGCGAAGATCCAGCGGGTCTCTCGAAGCTCGCCCCAGTTCGTGGGCCTGGGCCTCGTAAGCTCCGAGTCGTCCAGCGACTCGAGGCTACGGCGGAGGAGGCCCTGCCCCTCCCTCAGCCACTCGATCGCCTCGGCCGAGGTACGGGTTCGAACCTCCCCGGTCACGTCGGGCTGATCCCACCAGAGGCTGGAGGTGCCGAACGCGTAGTCGTGGTACATGAGCTTGCAGCCGCCGACGTGCCGGACGATGTCCCGGATCATGCGGTGGCCTCCGTCCGGCCGTCGGCTCCAGTCCTCGGGCGTGACCGCGCGCAGGTTCGAGAGGAGGGAGTGCCACTCGCCGCCCTCGAACGCCTGATCCATCAGGAACAGCAGATCCTCGACCGCCGCTCGCGCCATCGCGCGTGCATTCTAGACCGACTGCAGCCGAATCTTCAAGGCACGGGTGGCCGGGTCGGTACGCCGCTGAAAGGAATCCAGATGACTGCTGGGCCGTCTCCTTAACTCGTGGCCGACGGCCTGGTCCTCAGCGGCGCGCCACCTCGACCGGGATCTGCACGGGGACAGAACGCTGGCCCACTCGCAGCCGCAGGGCTACGAGCGACGAGCCGCCCGCACCGCGCCCGTCGGGGGAAGGCGCGATTCGGAGGAGGCGGCCACTGAGCATCACCGATGCGCCGTTCGGGAGGGAGAGCGCGGGGCGCGCCCCCGAGGCCGCCCAGCTGATGGACTTGCCTCCCGGAGCGGGCCAGAGGGCGCCGGGCGCGAGCACGTACCGGGGCTCCGCTACCCCGGGTGCGCAGTCGCTGCCCAGAGGAAGCAGCACCGGCGGCCCGACGGCACGGAGCCTCAGCTCGACGGGCGAGAGCAGGAGAGGGACGCAGCTCCTCACGTACTCGGAGATGCTGCCCGATCCGCTCTCGGCGATCACGAGGTTCTCCGCCCCGTCCAGCGTGAGGCCCTGCGGTTCCCGCAAGCCCGTGAGCGCGCTCGCCCACGTACCATCGGGCCTCACGCCCAACACCTCGCCGTCGTCTCCGGATCCGAGCGCGTTGACGAACGCCGTCCCGTCGGAGGCGACCACCACGTCGTCCGGAAGCCTCATTGGGGGGCCGAGGGGCTCGAGCGGACCGCGCAAATGGCCGACGTACAGGCGGCCCCCGTACTCGTCCACGAGGAACAGCCTGCCCGAGCGGATGAACCCGCCCGTCGGCCTCTCCCATAGGCCCTCCACGGGCACGAGCAGGTGTGTGTCGAGGTACAGCAGGTAGGCCCGGCCGTTCGCGCTGTCGGGGATGAACGCCACCGGTCTGCGGTTCACCGTCGCCACGCTCAGCCCGTCTATACCCTCGGTGCCCGGCCGCGGTCGCAGGCTCAGGAGCTCCCGCAGCCTGCCGTTCCAGGCCAGCACCCGGTTCGTGCCCTGCTCCCCGATCAGCATTGTGCGCGAGTCGGCGACGGCGACTCCCTCGGGCACGCTCAAGCCCGACACGAGCGTCCGGGTCCGCCCGCCGGGAAGCAGCTGCTCCACCGTGCCGTCGCGCACGTTCGAGTACAGCACGCTACCGTCGGGCGCGACGGTGAGGTCGTCGGGCTCTCCCAGGCCGCTCGCCAGAGGGATCGCTCGCCCGACGCGCAGCCCGATCCTGGTCAGCCGCCCGCTCGCCCAGCGAACCCTCAGGGGATACGTGCCGCTCCTCACACCCGGAGGCACGCGCGCTGTGAGGAGGATGCCCCGACGGATGAGCCGGACGTCGGGCGAGGGCAGGCCGGGGAGGGAGACTCCTGGGCGGCTTTGTGTGTCGGCGGCCGCGGGCGCGGGCAGGGCGAGCCGCACCACGGTGCCGGTCTGCACGGCCACTTTCGGCAGGAGCTGCCCCGCAACCGGCTGGGCGGCACGGGTCGGTGTGGGCCGCGGAGGGCGTGGGGAAGGCGCGGCCGTGGGAGCTACCGGGACCGTCCGCGACGGCGCGGCGGTGGCTGCTGGCGG
>CADDYR010000024.1 GCA_902810765.1 Chloroflexota bacterium | reverse complement strand
TCTCGGAGCACCGGCTGTTCCTGGTAGGCGAAGGATACGTGCTCGAAGCTGATGCCATACCTGATCCTGTGGGGCAGGGGGCGGGGATGCTCGGGCACCGGCAGGTCTGCTGGTGCCTCAAGCACCCGGGCCAGCGCGGGCGCGAACAGCCCGAACGCCATCGGGATGAAGCCCGCGTCGAACCCGAGCGTCGAGAGGTTCGAGGAGAGCATGCCCACGGCGCCCGCGTAGAGGGCGAGGTCGCCGAGCGTGAGGTCTCCCGCGGCCACGGAGCGCACGATGTACAGGTAAGCGCCTCCCGCGGCGCCGGCCGCGAGCGCCCCGCTCAGCGACACGCGCACGGACATCCGCCTGCGCAGGTCGTCCAGGTCGCGCATCGTGCGCGAGAACACCCGAGCGTACATCTCCTGGAAGAAGCCGCCGAGGGAGTACAGCCGCACGTCCTTCGCCGTCTCGGGGGACAGCATCGCCTCGCGGCTGTAGCGCAGCCTTCGGGCCTCGGAGGTCTGGACGTACAGATGGCTGCGCGTGCGGCTGCGATACAGCCACTCCTGTCCGAGGCTCGGCACGCTCGCGGCCACGAGCGCGGCCGGCACGAGGAGGCTGAGGCGGTAGAGGATCAGCACGGCGCCGATGGCGCTCGCGAACGAGAGCACCGCTCTGCCGAGGTACCTCACCGACTGCGTGCTGTACTCGCCCGCGTGCGAGCGCACCATCTCGAGGTCGTCCGCGAACGAGGGGTCCTCGAAGCGCCCGAGCCCGCGCCAGCGCCCCGTCGCCTGGATGATCCGCTCGTCGAAGTATCCCTCCATGTGGTCCCCGGCCATCGAGTCGAGCGCGGCGGCGAGGGGCTGGGCGAGCCGTCCGGCAGCCACGACGACCGCCGCGAGCGCTATCCACCCTCTCAGAGGCAGGAGGAGCGCGTAGGCGTCGTGGGCCCGGCCGGACAGCCCGAGGTCTATCACGGCGCGGTCTATCACCGCCTTCGACAGCAGGAGCTGGAGCGGGGGGAGGACGGCCTGGAACACCGTGAGCCCGAGGAGGGCGAGCGTGAGGCGTGGGCTCGCCGTCCACACCAGCCGAACGATCAGCGCGCCGAGGCGCGCGAGCTCGGTGAGCCTGCGGTGGAGCGGCCTGGGGGCGTGGTGGTCGGACAACTCGAAACCTCCGTTCAGGGCCCGGGCACGGTGAAGGCGGGTGTGGAAGAAGGGCTGCGATTATAAGATACGACGTGCGAAACGCCGGAACAACTGGACGAACGGGTGATGTGTCGGGTGTGTCGGTTCGGCTAAAATGGGTGTGCAAGGTTGAGTGGTTGCGTCGGGCTCAGGCCCATCTGGAGAGACCGCCGTCGGCCTGGGCCTTCCTCATGCCCGCCCTAAACAGCAGCCAGCCCAGGATCGGCAGCACCACCGCGCTTGCGCCCAGCACCGCGAGGTCCAGCCCGAGAGGGGAGAGCAGTGGCTGCTCAACGAGCGCGGGCAGCCGAGATTCTGGCAACAACAGCCTGCGGGCTGCGTCTATAGCGTACGTCTGGGGAAGGAACGCGGCGAGCGCGTGCAGCGGCCCCGGAAGCTCGGAGACCGGAAAGTACGCCCCCGTCACCAGCCCCTGCAGCACCCCCACCAGCCACGCGACCGGGTCGTTCCAGCCCTTCGCGTTCACCAACGTGAACATAGAGGCCGACATCAGCCCGAAACCAAGCACACCGACCGCCGCGAGCGTGAGCACGAGCAGAGTGAGCCCAAAGTTGGTCGGTGCCGCGCTCACCCTCGCGCCGAACAGCCAGCCCACTGCGGCCAGGATGAGCGCACTGATCGCCGAGCGCACGTAGGCCCAGCAAGTATCGGAGATCACCACCAGCCCCACCGGGCAGGGCGAGAGCAGCAGGCTCTCCAGCCTCTGCGTCCAGTAGTTCGTCGCGAGCGACTGGTACGGTCCGGTCAGGCTGGCCTCGAGCACCGCGTTCATGACAAGCCCCACGGCCAGGAACGCGGCGTAGTCGGCCTGCCACCCTTGATGACTACCAGCGCTCATCGCCCGGCCCACGAAGAAGAACGCGCTCGCCTGAGCCGCCATCGAGAGCAGGTCCATCACCAGGCTCACCCGAAAGCTCATCCACAGCCTGGCGTTTCGCACGAGCATCACGGGCAGGGTGCGGACCAGGTAGCCAGCGCCCACCACCGGCGCCTCCTCAAGCGTCGCCATCGAGCCTCCTTCCGGTGTGATGCAGGAACACGTCCTCCAGATTGGGCTGAACGCGTCTGATCGAGCTGGCCTCGAGACCGGCGGACGACAATGCCCGGTCCACCGAATCCTCGTCAACCCCCGAGCGCAGCTGCATCCTCAGCCTGCCGGAGTCCTCGCCCTCAAAGTAGTCGGTCACGTGTAGCGCGATTCCTCGCTCCCTGATCTCCCGGAGAGCATCCCTGGCTCGCGAAGGCAGCCTCACCTCCACCACGCGGTCGGGCAGCGCCGCGACGAGCGCCGAGGGCCGATCACGCGCGAGCAGCCTGCCCCGGTCCACTATCGCCACTCGGTCGCACAGCTGCTCGGCCTCAGACATGTTGTGAGTGGTGAAGAGCACCGTCTGGCCGAGCCCTCGGTTCAGCTCGTTGCGGATGAAGTCGCGGATCTGGTACGCAGCCGCCGGGTCCACGTTCGCCGTGGGCTCGTCGAGGATGAACATGGGGGCGTGGAACAGCAGCCCCCTCGCCACCGCGAGCCTCTGGCGCATCCCGCTTGACAGGTGTCCAGGGCTCTCGGAGTACCATTCCTCCAGCCCCACGGCTTTGAGCGCCTCGAAGCTGCGCTCGTGAGCTTGCTTGCGGTCTAGCCCGTAGATCCTGCCCCAGAACTCGAGGTTCCTGCCCGCGGTGAGCTGCGAGTCGAAGCCCAGCCAGCCCGCAGCGGGCACAACGCTGATCGAAGCCCTCACGCGGGCGGTCTCTTGGCTCGTGTCGTGCCCGTTGATCACAACCCTTCCGGAGTCGGGCCTGAGCACGGTCGCGAGCACCTTGACGAGCGTGGTCTTGCCAGCGCCGTTTGGTCCAAGCACGCCGAAGAACTCGCCCCATCCGACCTCGAAGCTCAGGCCGTCGAGGGCCACCACCGTGCGCCTCTCCGCGCCGAACGGCCCGGCATCCTTGCCCAGCAGGCCGAGCAAGTACGAGAACCACATGTCGGCGGTGTTCGAGTTGGGGTCGGGATTGGAGTAGCGGAACACCTTGCGGAGTCGTTCGACCCGAAGGATAGGCTCGCTCATCTCCGGGGCGCTCCGTGCACCGCCAGCACCTGATAGTCCCGAAGGGAGAAGATCACCTCCAGCCGAGAGGTATCGGTCGCGCTCTCGAAGCTCGTGACGAGGGCGGGCTCCCCTTGGGACTCTAACTCCCTGTCCGGCAGGGCGCTCATCCTGGGATGCTCCCTCCAAAAGGCCCGGCCCTCCGGCAGCGAGAGTGCGAGCCCCAGCGGCGAGGTGTTCGTGCTCGCCCGGCAGCGGTCGCACCAGATGGAGAGGCCGTGCCCGCCATCCACGTTGGTTAGCTTGAGGGGTAGGATTCGGCCGCAACCTGCGCAGCGCGCCTCCCCCCTCGGTAGTGCCGATACAAGCAGCCTCCGAAGATCGCTTCCTACGGCGAGCATCGCCGATCTGTAGTCTCGCGCATCGCCCAGCACCCTTCTGTACCTCTCAGGCGGCAGGTCTCCTTCGACGAGCGTGTAGCCCTCTGGGGTGCACTCGGCGCATCTCAGGGCCAACCGTGCCCTCTCGTCTTCTCTGGACACCCGCCCTACCAGGCGACGGCGCCCACACACGGGACACCACATCAGAGTCTCTTCCCAGGCGCCCTCGGCGTGAAGGAAGCCGTAGGCTCCGGCCTCGCGAGCGAACTCCGCCCTCAGCACGCGGTGCAGTGCTAGCCTTCCTCGCTGCAGCCTCACCGCCACCGCCCCCTCCGATAGTCCCAGCCTCTGGGCTATCTCAGAGTGCGGGGAGTCCTCGATGTAGCGCTGTACGAGGACATCGCGGGTGTCGGCTGGTAGCATGGCTAGCGCGCGGTCCAAGAGGTCCGCCAGCTCCGAGCGCTCAAGCTCGATCTCGACGTCCGGCTCTTCGGCCGGTAATCCCTCGATGAGACTCTCTGAATCGTCGTGGGTTGGCGCGAGGTGTCGGAGGTCGCTGGCACGCTCGCGGGCCCACCTGCGGCACACGTTGCGGGCGATCCCCGATAGCCATCTTGAGTAATTGTCGGGGTCTTGCGGGGCGTGCTGGCTGCGCAGCGCCTCCAAGAGCGTCTCTTGGGCGAGGTCGTCGGCAGCAAAGGCGTCACCCGTGAGGCGATAGCACAGCCCCACGAGCCTCGCGCGCTCCGGCTCAACCCCGGCCTCGCCGTTAGGTAGCCACAACACGATCTCCCGTCCTCCCTTGGAGTACTATAACTCTGCCATATACACATCGCGTTCGGCGGTCTTGACTTAACCAAGTTTGTCGAGCGAGATCTGAGAGCACCAGACATTGCCGATCTACCGAGCACCTCCAGCCCAGCTTACAGAGTCACTTCGTGCCGATCCTGTAGATTATTCCGCTGTATGGCCCCGTATGGACAAACACGTACCCGGACTCCCAGTTGATGCCTGACCGCACGTCCAAAACGGCTGATGTGACGCGTCGGTTCGGCTAAAATGGATGTGCAGGGTAGAGAGGCCGTCCCGCGAGTCGTCCCAGGAGCAGCAAATCATGAGGCAGGCAGGTACGGGCGGCTCGTCCGGGCACGTCGTGACGACGCTGCGCGACCATCACGCGACGATATTCGTTCCATCAGGGGCAGCCGGGCCGATCGAGGCCGTGCGCCGCACGTGGGACCCGGGTATGGCGGCACAGATCGCCCCGCACGTAACCCTCGCCTATCCTCAGGAGGCGTCGGACGCCGGGTTGCTGACCGCGCGGCTGCGCGCCGCCAGCCTCGTGAGCGCTCCCTTCCGGCTCCGGCTGGGCAGGATCTCCTGTTTCGGGCGACCCGAGGACGGCGTCTACGTCGAGATCGGGGACGTCGACGGCGAGTACGGTCGGTTGCGGGAAGAGCTGCTGCGCCCGCCGTTTCGGCCCGTCGCATTTCCACCGCACGTGACGCTCGTTCACCCGCGCACATCCCCGCGAGGCCGGGAGTTCTGGGAAGAAGGCGGCGATCGGCATCGCTGGCGTGACCTCCAGTTCACCGTGGAGGAGGTCGCCGTCACGGCGTTCGATGGCACGAGATGGATAGTGCTCGAGAAGTTTGCTCTGGGCCGGGGCAAATCCGCGGGCGCGCGTGTGCTCGTTGGGGCCATCCTGACACGCGGCAGCAGCATCCTGCTCGGCAGGCGTGCGTCCACGCTCCGATTCTATCCGGGTGTGTGGGACGTGCTCGGCGGTCACGTCGAGCCGCACGAGACGCCCGAACGAGCGCTCGTGCGCGAGCTCCGGGAGGAGCTGGGGATCACCCTAACCCGGTTCGAGAAGCTGGCTATGTTGCACGACGTGGGTTCCGGGCAGCAGGATGGGTACGAGTATCACCTGTACCACGTGACCCGATGGACAGGTACGCCGCGGAACCTGGCTCCCGAGGAGCACGACGAGGTCCGCTGGGCGCCGTTGGAGGAAGCGTTACGGCTCGAGCTGGCCCTGCCCGCGTATCGGCCCATCTTCGAGAGGGTGGCCGCGGATGCTACATCGTAAGATACGCACGATGATGACATTACCACCTGTTACCCGAAACGTGTGCCGCCCCCGGTCCGGGTGGGATGCCCCGCGATGAGCTCTCCCTATCTGCCGGCAGAGGGCGCCGGAGGCTGCCCCTACTGCCTCGACCCCGACAGCCCGGAGCTCAGGGACGCCCTCACCCGCCCGGCGCCCTCTGATGACAGCAGGATCCCCGCAGCGGACCTCGCGGAGGACCTGGGCTTCTACCACGAGCTCCTCGGGCGGCTGTGCCCGTGGTACGCCGACCTGCTGCGCATCCCGGGCTTCGACGCAGGGAATTTCTTCGACGACTGGCGGCACAGGATCCTCGCGCAGGGAGCGATCATCACTTTCCGCAAGGGTGTCGTCGAGCCGCTGATCGAGCTCCAGCAGCTGCTCCCGAACAGGCACCTGAGCTTCCGGGGAGCCGACGACGCCCTCGACACCGATCGACGCCTGGCGTATCACGAGTACTGGAACGTGCTGAGCGATCCCGCGGGGTTCGACACGGGGACGTGCGATACGGAGAGCATACCCGACGCTCGGGCCTCAACTCTCAGGGTCGCGCCCGTGCTCCGATCCGACGGAGAGCTCGCGCACGCCCTTGTGCTCTCGGCGACCGGCGGCTACGAAGCCGTTCGGGTTCGATGCGGTGGTCGCGTTGTCCAGCTTCGCAAGCGTCCCTCCGGCACTCGGGCGAGCCCGGCCGGGGCCTACGACTGGAAGGTCGTCGGTGATACCGCGGTGGTCACGCTCCGCTGCTTTCAGTCGGGCCCGAGTTCGGTCGCGGGGCGGCTTGAGCGGTTCGTCGGAGACTACGAGGAGCACCGGCAATGCCCGAAAGTGCTGTTCGACCTGCGAGGCAACCCCGGAGGTGACCTACGGTTCGTCCGGCGGTGGATATCGCAGGCTCGCGCGGACAGATGGCAGAGCTACCCAATCCTCGACTGGAGCGGTGCCCTGTGGCCGTGCAGCGACTGGAACCGCGTGGTCGAGTGGCAGATACGGGACGGGCGGGTGGACGAGCCGGAGGCGAGGGCAGAGCGCGTGGAGCTGCGCGCGGGCTGGTTCGATGATCCCCTGCTCCGTACCCCACAGCTCGATCCCGGCTGGCGGGAGGCGGGCGGCTCCAGGCCGTATTCCGGACGGGTGTTCGTGGTGGTGGACCGCCGCACCGGGTCCTCCGGCGAGCTCGCAGCGGTGGAACTCGAGCGGGCGCTCGGCGCGCTGGTGTTGGGCGAGCGCACCGCGGGGGCGATGCAATACGGGGAGGCGCGGCGCTTCGTGCTTCCCAGGACCGGGCTCGTGTGCCAGGTCCCAATAAGGCGCTTCTTCTTCGATGGGGAGGTCGAGGGCGTCGGCTGGCCCGCGAGGCTCTACCTCGAGCGCACCGACCAGCCCGCAGAGGAGCTCGCGCCGTGGCTGGAGAGCGCGTGGCACGCGGCCATCACGTAGAGGGCACGGCCCGGGCGGCGATTTCTTAACCAGATATTAACATTTTTGAAACCCAAGTTAACCGCGATCCTGTTGACAGTTCAGAACTTAGATGTTAGCCTAATGCAGCTTCGGGGGACGGCCCCGGGGAATGGCAGGCGTGCAAACTCATAGATCATCATCCCGGTCGCAGGGATTGGATGCATCAACAAGGAGGTTTGCCTATCGCGGTTCTCCTTCGCACGAGGGCACGAGCGCGCTCGGCCTCCTGAGCACTCACAGAGGCTAACACGCTCTCGCCGTCCGGTCCCGAGCCCTTCAACTCACCACAGGGGCCCGGGGGAGACCAGAGCCGGACAGCGAACGACTCAGTAAACTCGGAGGGATGTCTCTTGGCTCGCAAGCTAGTGGGCGGCCTGCTCGCCCTGTTCCTGGTGTTTGCCGGCCTGGGCCTGACGGCTACGGCGCAAGCGTCGTACGTCCGCCCCGGCACCTACGCCTACACCACCGATTACCTCAACATCCGCTACGGCCCGGGAATGGGCTACAACGTGAAGACCACCATTCCGTACCACGGCCGCGTGTACGTCCGCAGCGGCCCGTACCGGGGATGGTACAGGGTCACCTACGGCGGCTCGACCGGCTGGGTGTATGGCTCGTACCTCACCTCCAGCTACAGCAGCGCGTATTCGACCAGGTACGCTCGCACGACGGCGAGCCTGAACCTGCGCGCCGGCCCGGGCACCGGCTACTACGTCAAGCGCCTGATCCCCTACGGCGGCATCGTGCGCGTCTACGGCGGGCCCTATGGTGGCGGCTGGTACAAGGTGAGCTACGGCGGCACGGTAGGCTACGTCTCGGGCTACTACCTGGGGCGGACCACCAGCTCCGGCTCCTCCGGCAGCACCTACAGCTCGGGCAGCTATTCAAGCAGCAGGCGCCAGGCGATCGTGAACACGGCGTACCGCTACCTCGGCTCCCGCTACGCCTACTACGGCGACACGCCGTACGAGGGCTTCAGCTGTGTGGGCTTCACGCAGTGGGTGTACCGCCTGAACGGGATCTACCTGCCCGAGAACCTGGGCGGTCAGGCTAGCCGGGGCACCCCGGTCTCGGTGAGCAATCTGCGACCGGGCGACCTCGTGTTCTACCAGAACACCTTCTGGTCCGGCCTGTCCCACGCCGCGATCTACGTGGGCAACGGCTACATGATCGGCTCCGACAACCCCTCGTGGGGCGTCCACAAGGACTACATGTGGTCCTCGTACTGGACTTCCAGGTGGTGGGGCGCGAGAAGTCTGCTCCCCTAGATCGCCGCGTCGCACCTGATTCGAGACCGGGCCGGCGATCCGTGCCGGCCCGGTCTCTCCTTGCCCGCTACCCGCCCGCGCGAAGCCCGGAGAGGGCCCGGGCGGCACGCTCCAACGTCTCCCTGCGCTTCGCGTAGCAGAACCTGACCTGCGTGCGCCCGAGCTCGGGGTCGGCGTAGAAGCTCGAGCCCGGCACGACCGCGACGGCGTGCCTCTCGACCAGGTGGCGCGCGAACTCGACGTCCGAGTCGAATCCGAACCCTGCTATCTCCGTCATTATGTAGTACGAGCCGCGCGGGCTGTACACCCCGAACCCCGCCTCCTCGAGCGCCGCGAGCAGGTAGTCCCGCCTCTCGAGGTACTCCTGCCGCAGCCGCTCGTAGTACTCGGAAGGCAGACGCAGCGCTACCGCCCCGGCCTCCTGGAGCGGCGCGGCGGCACCGACGGTCACGAAGTCGTGCACCTTGCGGATCGCGTCGGTGATGTCGGGCGGAGCGATCGCCCAGCCCACGCGCCAGCCGGTCACGCTGTAGGTCTTGCTCAGGCCGTTCACCACGACCGTCCGCTCGCGCATCCCCGGCAGGGTCGCGATGCATACGTGCTCCGCGCCGTCGTAGGTCAGGTGCTCGTAGATCTCGTCGGTGAACGCGAGCACGTCGTGGCTCTGGCAGAGCTGCGCGATGAACTCCAGCTCCTCACGCGTGAACACCTTGCCGGTGGGGTTGTGAGGGGTGTTGATGACGATGCCCCGAGTGCGCTCGCCGAACGCGGACGACAGCTCGTCGCGGTCGAACGTCCAGTCCGGGGGGCGGAGCGTCACGAACCTGGGTCGCGCGCCCGAGAGGATGCAGTCGGGGCCGTAGTTCTCGTAGAACGGGGAGAAGATCACGACCTCGTCTCCCGGATCGAGCGTGGCCAGCAGGGCCGAGATCATCGCCTCGGTCGCTCCGCAGCACACGGTGATCTCCCGCTCGGGGTCTATCTCCAGCCCGAGGAACCACTTCGTCTTCTCGGCCACGGCCTCGCGCAGGCTCCTCGCCCCCCACGTGATCGCGTACTGGTTGATATCTTCCTGGATGGCCCGGCACGCGGCGTCCTTGATCTCCGGAGGCGCCGGAAAGTCGGGGAACCCCTGAGCGAGGTTGATCCCGCGGACCCCGTGCAGGTCCATCACGAGACGGGTCATCTCGCGGATCACGCTCTCGGTGAAGGTGGCGGTCCTGGCGGAGGTCCTGGCTGTACGCTGTGTCATGCGCGCATTCCCCTGTCCATTTTCGGCTGCAGATCTCTATTGTAAGCGAAGTATACTGCGTCCCGGCCACGGGCCGGAGGACCGGGGCGAGGGTATGGCGGGACTCGCCCCCGCTCTGCTACGCTGGAGGCGCCGCCAGCATCGCGGGAGGAACGCAGTGCACGAGAGCCGTGGCAGGGTACATCAGATCAACGTCTCGGCGGGGGGCGTGCCGAAGTACCCCGTGGCGGCCGCGCTCGTCGGCCCCCTCGGGCTCGAGGGCGACACGCACCACGACACGAAGAGCCACGGAGGGCCGGACAGGGCCGTCTGCCTCTGCCCGCTCGAGCTCATCGAGAGGCTGCGCGATGAGGGACATCCCGCGTTCCCGGGCTCGATGGGCGAGAACCTGACGCTCGAGGGCCTGGAATGGTCGCAGGTCGTGCCGGGAGCCCGCCTGAGCGTGGGCGAGGACGTGCTGATCGAGGTCACCTCCTACACGACGCCCTGCTACAAGATAGCCGGCTCGTTCGCCGACGGACGCTTCGTGCGCGTGTCCCAGAATCTGTATCCGGGAGAGAGCCGGGTGTACGCCCGAGTGCTACGAGGAGGGCTGATCCGCACGGGCGACCCGGTCCGCCTCGTGCTCTCGGTCGCGCCGGAACCCACTTCTTCCTAAGACCCAACGCCCACTGGAGGCCGCGTCCCACATTCCCGCGGCGCCTCAGCCCGTGGCGACCGCGCATCCCACCCGAAAGCCGGGGCGCGCCGCCCCTCCACCGGTCGCCAGCGCGCCGGGGCTGGTCGTCAGGCCCGCCACGCCCACGTCGAAGGGTCTCTGAGGCTGCTCAACGTCGGGTACTACACGGACATACCCGGAGTGGTCCGGGTTCAGGGCGAGACCGTCAACCGAACCGGGCCCTCGTCAAAGGGGTCGCGGCGCAGGTCGAGCTGTACGTGAACGGACACAGGACCACCACGCTTGAGCCGGGACAGGCGGGGGAGTTCCGGGGAGAGTTCGCCCGGAACGAGCTCTCGGGCCTACGGTACGAACGCAGGTGGAGGATCAGGGTGTTCGTGCAGGCCCACACGTAGAGCCGTCGGCCATCACCCCCCTCAGGAGCTTACCGGACGCCGAGCGCCACGCGGCCCGCTGCCTGTCCACCCCGGACAGCCAAGGGGCAGAACAAACGTGCTACAATGGAGTACATAAGGTGGAGAGGTGATGAGCACGAACAGGCACACGCCCGAAGAGCTGGTGCAGCGCGCGCGGCAGAGGGCGACAGACGAGAACCTGCACAGCTTCTGCGTAGAGCCCAGGCGCCTGTACCTGGTCAAGAGCAGGAAGCTGCGTCCCGGCACGTACCACATGGTCCGCGTGCACCGTAATGGCCAGGTGACGTGCGACTGTCCGGGCTGGGAGTATCGTGGCGTGTGCGCGCATCAGCAGACGGTCGTGAAGCGGCTGGAGCGCGAGGCGGCCTCGAGGCAGTGGCTCGCATCCCGCCGCGCCCGGGAGGACCCCGAGCAGCTCAACGCCGCGTAGCAGCCGCGTGCCAACAGGTGTATCTCTCAGGACCCGTACGAGCAGTGTGCAGGAGGCTGAGTCAGAACCACGAGCGGCTGTGCGAGCGAGGCGATGATCCACGCGGCGATGAGCCCTGTGGATTCCGGTTGAACACCTGTGCATCGTCCCCCTGAGCGCAAGGGCGGAAGCAGCTGGGGCAGAGCGTGACGGCCCTGCCCCAGCTGCTGTCCGTACGCCGGAGATCACCCGGCCCCCAGCTCCCGCACGTACTCGATCCACGCGGGCTGGCGCTGGAAGCCCATCGCGACGTTGATCCTGAGCATCGGCGCGTTCTTCGTGCTGTTCCACGTGCGGATCCAGCGCACGCCGCGCTCGCGGGCGTAGCGCACCGTCTGCAGCTTCAGCGCCTTCGCGATGCCCCTCCCTCGGTACTCCGGCAGCACGCCCGTGAGCTCCTGCTCGTACATGTCGGCCCTGTCGGAGCTGCGCTCGAGCACGCTCTGACCGACGAGCCGGTCGCCGTCCTTTGCCAGGAAGTAGGCGTCGAGCATCGCGTTCGGAGCGTTCACGCTCCACGCCAGGAAGAGCTCGTACGGCGTGTCGGTGACCTCCTCGTAGGAGGGCACGTCCCGGTCGCAGATGAGCTCCAGCTCGTACGCCTTCCTCAGCGCGTCGGGATCGCGCTCCATCTCCCGCGCGAGGGTCCGTCAGCTCGATCCCCTGCTCGCGGACGCTCTGCTCGACGCTCACGAACCTCTCCAGATCGAAGGACTCGACGTCCAGCCTGGACTCCCACTCGCGCGCGACCTCGCGGAAGCCGCGGCGCTCGAGGAAGCACACGCTCTCGGCCATGTCCTCCTTCGCCTCGGCCCGCGCGGCGATGGCCCGGCGCTCCTCCAGCTCGCACATCAGCCGCTCGTACATCGCCGAGCCGTAGCCGCGCCTCCGGAGCGCGGGATCCACCACGACGTTCAGCCGGTACCTGTCCGGGTGGTACTGCCAGATCATGTGCTGGACCTCGCCGAACCCCGCCACCCTCCCCTCCGCCTCGAGGGCGAGGCGGAGGTGGAAGTAGCGGTCCCGCGGAAAGGTGCCGTCCCGGTATCTGGCCTCTTCGAGGGTGGTCGAGTAGTCGGGGAACGAGAGGTTCCGGACCTCCACCCACCGCTCGTAGTCGCGCTCCTCGAAGGGGCGGATGCGATACTGCATTTTCTTCTCCTTCGGCCTACCGCCAGCTTGCCGACAGACTCAGACGCCCGAGGCGGAGCGAGACGATCGCTCGGCCCTCGTCGCGACGCTTGCTCTCCTCGTTCCCGGCTCTCGGGGTCTGCTCCTGGGCGTGGAGTCTGGCAAGGTGGCGCTTCATCTCCATCTCGGTCAGATATATGTTGGGTTGCATTGTGTACCTCGCATACTCGCTCGAACCTGATCCCAGGCCCTCGCCCGCGGAGCGTTGGCCGCGCTAGGCGAGGGCGTCGTCGAAGACCGGCAGCATCTCCTCCTCCTTTCTCGTTCCGGTCGGATGGCACAAAAATAGGCCGAGGGGAGCATCCACTCCGCCTCGGCCTCCAGCAGGGGGCCTGTATGTGGGTGGGCCGATCAGGTAAACCGGCCTCCCGGACGGAGGGACACAGGGCGCACTACGCCCACGGTGCCACCGGTTGGTGCGGTGAACACATCAATCCCCCGGACTCGGACTGTGAAGCTCTTCTCAGCCAGCTTGGACACGGGGTGCCCCTCCCTTCGTTGGTCTTGACCAGCCTTCCGTGCTGGCCAGCGAATCCTACTATACACGATGCGACGCCCGAACTCAATAGGTCTTTAGTCGCAATTCAAGGCATGTCAAGGTCCACGCGAGGGATTTCCGATCTCCCCATCAGCCAAAGTGCCGATAAGAAGTCTGGATGCCGCGAAGCCATTGGCCGAACAACCGATGCTGGCGTACATGAAAGAGAGCTGCCGGTTCGTCGTGTATGCGGCTCTGACGTCACCCTGTCGCCAGGCTGCCCCCGTTGCCTTCCCGGTCCCTATCGTGCCAAACTAGGGGACACCTGCGAGCTCAGCGGAATCCTAGCGAGGGGGTGAACACGTGCCAGGATCGTACGCTTACGTCCGGATGCCTGGCGGGGCGAGCGGAGCCAGGTTCTCGCCACACGCAGACCGAGTGGCATACGTCGAAGACGGCGAGGTCCGAGTCGTGTCGTTCGAGGGGGGTCAGCCACGGACAATGGGCATGGGCTCCTCGCCTCGCTGGCGGCCGGACGGCAGAGCGTTGGTCTTCCTGAGAGAAGACGGGCCGGCGCGTGTATGGCTCTCTCAGGCCGATGACCCTGACTCCTCGGCCCCGCTCTCTCCCGAGGGGCTGCCGGTGGCCGAGCACGCGTGGTCACCGGACGGCAGGATGCTTGCGCTCATCGAGGCGGTCGAGCTCGGGCACCCCGGAGCACTGTGGATCGTGGACGCGAATAGCGGGGACGCCAGACGCACCACCGAGCTGCCGGCACACGAGATCCCGGGGAACCTATCGTGGTCGCCCGATGGCACGAGCCTAGCCTGGGACGTGATGACCTTCTCCGAGGGCCGCACGAACAACGCGTTCGAGGTGCGTCTCCTCGACGTGGCCGACCGTTCTCTCAGGTGCGTGGTGCCGGTAGGCTCCTGCCAGACAGGCGCGTCCGCTTGGAGCCCCGACGGCACGAAGCTCGCTTTCCGTGCGACCCCGCACCCATACGGCTACCAGGCACTGTTCCGGCTCGCGACGTGGCACGTCGAGGGTGGTGCGACTCACTACCTCATTCGGGACCCCCTGAGTGCGTACGGTCCCGCCTGGTCGCCCGACGGGGAGAGGATCTACTTCCTGGGCAGGGGAGGAGGCATAACCAGACAGCTGTACTCCGTGTCGGCGGGCGGCGGCGATCTTCGGCGCCTCACCGACATGCTGGCACGCCACAGCAGCCTCGACGTGTCCCCTGACGGCAGATGGCTGCTGTGCGACGTCGAGTCGCCTGATCACCTGACCGAGGTGTGGCTGATAGCGAGCGACGGCTCCGAGTCCAGGTGCCTGACCGGGGCGAGCAGGAAGCTTACCACAGTGGAGGGGTTGCGCCTTGGAGTGCCCGAGCTGCTGAGGTGGCGCTCCGCAGACGGGCTGGAGCTCGAGGGATTGCTGATCTGGCCGCCGGGATACGGTCCAGGACGCCGCCCTGAGAGGCCGCTCCCCACCGTCGTGGACGTACACGATGGGCCGACCAATCAGACCGTGGAGCTCGGACTCGGCGGGCATCCACTGTATCTGGACGGATTGCACTACCTCGCAGCGCACGGCTACCTGTGCTTCTCCGCGGACTACCGCAGGAGTGGGTGCTACGGGTGGGAACACATAGGCAGGGCAATCGAGCGGGGGGACTTCGTGGGGATGGACGCAGTGGACATCCTATCGGCGGTGGACCTCTTGGTCTCTAGAGGATGGGCGGACCCAGCAGCGCTGGGAATTCGGGGTTTCAGCCACGGGGGCTTTCTAGCCAACTGGCTTCTGACCCAGACAGGGCGCTTCCAGGCAGTGGTCAGCATTGAGGGGATGACGAATCACATGACCCGGCCGATGCCGGACACCATTCTGGAGGTGTGGATGGGTGGCAAGCCGGAGGAGGTGCCCGAGCGCTACCGCCAGTACTCTCCGCTGACCTACGCGGCACAGGCTGCCTCGCCGACGCTGCTCGTGTACGGCGAGGAGGGCGTGTTCAACAAGACACATCAGGGACAGGACTTCCGGGATGCGCTGGTCTCAGCAGGCGTCGAGGCCGAGTTGCTCGTGCTGCCGGGAGAGGATCACTTCTTCGAGCAGCCCCAGAACCTCGAGTTGTTCCTAGTGCGCAGCCTCGCCTGGTACGACGGACACCTGCGTGATGGGGAGCGAGGCGACGGGGGATAGCGCAACTAACTGCTGAGCCCGTGCGATACCAAGCATATAGTGAGCATTGACCACATCTCTTTAGCCGCGCTTCAGAGGGAAGTCTCAGCAACTCGTCTTTCCAGTTGGGGCATCAGGATGACTAACTGGCGGCGAGAGGCGGACGCAGCAAGTAGGCGAGAGCGCGCTAATTCACTCTACGAAGCTACAGACAGAGACGCGATGATGTGCAGGAGCATCGGGGTGGGACGTGCATTGGGTCGTCTGGCGGGCATATTCGATGTCCCTGAACGTATTCGAGAATGACCCCTGGCTGCTGCCTCAGCAACGCGCCAAAACCTTGCATCTCTTCGATTAACAGCTCTTCCTTACCGGGGTGCGGATGGTGTACAGCATAAAATAGGAACATCGCTCAACTGCCTCTTTCCCTCGTGAGGTCGTACGATTTATACCGATTCCGGGTGGACACCTATCCAACCTCATCCGGAGCCACCAGGCGTAGTCATCCTGAGCCCTTCGCTGCACTCGAGAGCCTGCCCTGAGCGGGAGCGAAGGGGTAAACTCCGCGAAGGATCTGCAAGGGAGGACGCGGCAAAGCCTCCCGGACAGATTCTTCGGCCCTTCGGGCCTCAGTATGACAGTCAGTAGAAGGGGCCTCAGTATGACAGACTCATTACCCGGATTTAGTATTACACAGCGGCCTCTCTGCACTGATTCGAGCCTATCGCGCCAGCTGGTCCACCTTGGAACGCAGCAAGGCTCCGAGCTCTGCTGATCGCTCCGCATCCAGGTAAGCCGCGCCGAGCACCAGGTGGTCCTCCGATACCTCGCGCCTGTAGTCATAGGGCCAGTAGACGAAGTCCACTCTGAGGTGGAACTTGCGGGCACGCGGCCCCTCCCGATCAAGACTCCGAGCAATGTCCTCCACCACCGAGATCCTAAGGGTTTCGTGCGTCCGCTCGATCAATGAATCGTATGTCGTTCGATCGGACCTGAAACTCGTCCCAGTATCGGCGGAACAGCTGCTGCAGGTGAGGCCTGTCCTCAAACTGAGGGAACTCATGGGGCTCGGGCCAGAGCCGATCTGTCAGGACCGACTCTTCGATAGCGGCATCCGCGCTCCCACGTATACTCCGTCTTGAGTCAGCCTCCAGGTCTCCCAGAAGGTGTGGCAGCTCGTGCCACCATCGTCTCCACTCGGTCTCTGCCTGTGATCCCGATGGAGCATCCTCCTCAGAGACGAACCCCTCGTGCTCCCCTATGTAGGCCGCAAACTGCAGCAGCTCGGCAACATCGGTGGTAATACTCCACGATGGATTGCTGGCGCGGTCCATCGCCCAATCGAGCGCTCTTTGGAGGATCCCCATCATCGCCCGCCTCCCGGCTCTTGTCTGCTCGGTGCCGCGATTATACAACCTGCTGAGCGCAAGACCCAGGTCGTGATGTGGGCTTGACAGGCATCCGTTCGGTGCTATGATTTAGCCGCTCGGACGAGCGCGTCCGGAGCGAACACCCCCCTTGAAAGGAGTCTTCCGATGCAGAACACAGGGCCCGGACCGGGCGCGAGCGGCCGGCGGTGGACACGGCGCCTCGCGCTCCTGCTGATACCCGTGCTCATCCTCGCGATGGCGACGCTGGGGATGCTGCCCGCGCAGGTCACCGCCGCGAGCACCTCGCACGCGCCGATCCGATACCACGTCAGCCCGCACGTCAGGTACTTCTCGAAGCACGTCAAGCCTCAGCAGTTCCCGACGCCGTCCGAATGCGTGGCCGTCTACGGCCTCGCCTGCTACACGCCCCAGCTCATCCGCTCGGCGTACAATGTGCCGGACACCTACACGGGCGAGGGGCAGACGATAGTGATCGTGGACGCCTACGGCAGCCCGACGATACGGCAGGACCTCGCGGTGTTCGACGCCACGTTCGGCCTGCCGGCCGCCGACCTCGAGATCGTGTATCCGATGGGTAAGCCCGCGTTCAACCCGCGCCAGCACCACGACGAGACGGGATGGGCGGAGGAGACCTCGCTCGACGTCGAGTGGGCGCACGCGATAGCGCCCGCGGCGAAGATCGTGCTCGTGGTCGCACCGAACAACTACGGCAACGCGCTGAACGTGGCGCAGCGCTATGCCGTGCAGCACTACCCCGGCAGCGTGATGTCGCTGAGCTTCGGAGCTCCCGAGGGGGCGATAGCCGGACGCGGCAACAACCTGCAGCTGCGGCAGGCGCACCAGGTCTACGAGATGGCCCAGCGGAACGACATCACGGTGCTCGCGGCCGCGGGCGACAGCGGCGCCACGAACGGGCTGTCGTTCACCAACGCACTCTTCCCGGCCTCCGATCCGCTCGTCACGAGCGTCGGCGGCACCAACCTGTTCATGACGGACACGGGCCAGTATGAGCGCGAGGTCACTTGGAACGACGACTGGTACTGCCCCTTCGGGTGCAAGTACGGCCCGTTCGGCGCGACGGGCGGCGCTCCCTCGAGGGTGTTCGCCCAGCCGAGCTTCCAGCAGGGCTTCACCGACTTCGGCACCCGCACCACCGCGGACGTCGGATACAACGCCTCGGTGTACACCGCAGTGCTCGTGTACATGAGCATCCCGGCCCCAGGGCTCGAGCCCGGCTTCTACTTCTTCGGCGGCACGAGCGAGGGCGCGCCCCAGTGGGCCGGTGTGGTCGCGCTGGCGAACCAGGCCGCGGGGCATCCGCTCGGCTACCTGAACCCTGCGCTGTACTCGATCGGCAAGAACCCCTCTGAGTACGCGATGGCGTTCCACGACATAACCGAGGGGAACAACGCGTTCGAGGGTCCGGGCTACCCGGCAGGCACGGGCTACGACCTGCCGACCGGGCTGGGCAGCCCGAACGTCGCGAACCTGATCTCGGTCCTCGCCGGTCCATAAGGCCCGCACGAGGCTGACACGGCGACAGGCCCTCCGGGGTGAGCCCTCGGAGGGCCTGTCGGTTTATCTGTACAGCCGCCATCCGGGCTGCCGGCAGCCCCCGGTTGCGCAACCGGCGCGATCCTACGCGGGCGCGGGCTGCGTCAGCTCCTTGCGGACCTCGTGCGCGGCCGCCACCATGTTCCTCAGCGCCGCCGTCGCCTCCTCGGGCCGGCGCGTCTTGAGCCCGCAGTCCGGGTTGACCCAGATCTGCACGTTACGAAGCACCCCCAAGGTCGCACGCACGTTGTCCGCCATCTCCTTCGTGGGCGGCACGCGCGGGGAGTGGACGTCGTACACTCCGGGGCCGATGCCCTTGTCGTAGCCGTGCCGACGGAACACCTCGAGCAGCTCGAGGTCCGAGCGCGCGTTCTCGATGAACAGCACGTCCGCGTCGAGGTCGGAGATGGCGTCCATGATATCCCCGAACTCGCTGTAGCACATGTGCGTGTGGATCTGGGTAGTGTCCCTCACGCCCGAGGACGCGATCCGGAAGCACTCGACCGCCCAGCGCAGGTACTCGTCCCACTCCGCGTGCCGGAGCGGTAGCCCCTCGCGCAGCGCCGGCTCGTCTATCTGGATCACCCGTATGCCCGCCGCCTCGAGGTCCAGCACCTCGTCGTGCAGCGCGAGCGCGATCTGGCGACAGGTGACCGCCCTGGGCTGATCGTCGCGCACGAAGGACCAGTTCAGGATCGTGACCGGGCCGGTGAGCATCCCCTTCACGGGCCGCCGGGTGAGCGACTGGGTGAACGTGGACCAGCGCACGGTCATGGGGTGAGGCCGCGAGACGTCGCCGTAGATTATCGGCGGCCGCACGCACCGCGAGCCGTAGCTCTGCACCCATCCGTGCCGGGTGAACGCGAAGCCGTCGAGCTGCTCCCCGAAGTACTGCACCATGTCGTTGCGCTCGTACTCGCCGTGCACGAGCACGTCCAGCCCGAGCTCCTCCTGCAGGGCTATCAGGTCACGGATCTTGCCCTCGATGAAGCCCTCGTACTCCTCTGCCGTGATCTCGCCCTTCTCGAACCTGCGGCGCGCGGCGCGCACGTCGGGAGTCTGCGGGAAGGAGCCGATGGTCGTGGTGGGCAGGGGCGGCAGGTCGAGCTCCCGCCGCTGCGCGAGCGACCTCTCGGCGTAGCTGCTCGCCCTCCTCGTGTCCCGCTCGGTGAGCGCCTCGAGCCTGCGCTGCACCTCCGGGTTGTTGCGTCTCGGGGAGCGCGCCCTGTCCTCCACGGCCCGCGCCGACGCACGCAGGTCGTCCGCGACAGCCTCTTTGCCCTCGTTCAGCGCCCGCGTGAGCACGGCGAGCTCGTGGAGCTTCTGCTCGGCGAACGCGAGCCACGAGCGCACCTCCGGGTCGAGCTCCCTCTCGAGGCCCGCGTCTATCGGCACGTGCAGCAGCGAGCACGAGGAGGAGAGCATCAGGCGCTCGGAGGGGACGTGCCGCCCCAGCCTGTCGAGCACGGCGAGCGAGGCGTTCAGGTCGTTCACCCACACGTTGCGCCCGTCCACGATCCCGGCCGCGAGCCACTTGTCCTCGGGGAAGCCTTGCCGCTCGACGAGCTCGAGGTTATCCCGGCCGCGCACGAGGTCCAGCCCGACGCCGTCCACCGGCAGGGAGGCGAGCGTCTCGTAGGCTTCGCCCACGTGCCCGAAGTAGGTCTGGAGCAGGAGCTTCGCGCTCCCCTTCGCCCCGGCGAGCACTTCGTAGGCCCGGCGCACGGCCTCGAGCTGCCCGGGTGTCGTGTCGAGCACGAGCGCGGGCTCGTCGAGCTGGATCCACTCCGCGCCGCCCTCCGCGAGCCGCCGGACGACCTCCTGGTACACGGGTAGCAGCCCGTCGAGCAGGACCTCGAGCGGGGAGAAGTCGTCGTGCTCGGCCTTCGAGAGCAGCAGGAAGGTGACCGGACCGAGCAGCACGGGCTTCGCCGGGATGCCGGCCTCGAGCGCCTCCGCGAGCTCCGCGAACGGCTTGTCGGACGACAGCCTGAACTCCTGGTCGCGCGCGAGCTCGGGCACGATGTAGTGGTAGTTCGTGTCGAACCACTTGGTCATGTCGAGCGCACGGTCCTCGCGATCGCCCGTGCGGCCGCGCGCCATCGCGAAGTACGTGTCGAGGTCCACCTCCCCGCCCGACCAGCCGTAATGGGCGGGAACGGCCCCCACGAGCGCCGCGGTGTCGAGCACGTGGTCGTACAGCGAGAAGTCGTTGACGGGCACG
Organism: Chloroflexota bacterium; assembly: GCA_902810765.1. Lineage (GTDB taxonomy): Bacteria > Chloroflexota > Chloroflexia > Thermobaculales > Thermobaculaceae > CADDYR01. The sequence goes on along the minus strand of CADDYR010000024.1, from coordinate 5,002 downwards.
AGGCCGAGGCCCGCCTCCTTCTGGGTCCGCCAGCTCTCGAGCCTGATCTCCCGCGCCGCGCTCAGCAGGTCCTCCTCGGAAGATCTCCCGGCCCAGTAGCTCTCGAGCGCGCGCTTGAGCTCGCGGTGCCTGCCTATGCGCGGGTATCCCGGAACGGTCGCAAGTGCCATAGTGTTCAGACTCCTTCGATGATCGGTCCTCGGTCTGCCGCCGGGCTGAGCTCCGCCCGACCGGTCGCGACGCCCGGCCTGCGGCTGCTGTCGAGCACCTCGATGATCTCGGCGCACATCTCGTAGCGGCCGAACGAGGGCATCAGGTATATGCCCTGGACCCGGTCCTGCACCTCGAGCACGAGCTCGCGCGCCAGGCGCACCCCCTCGCGGATGCCGTTCGCGCCCGCCGCGCGCATCGCGTCGCGCACGGCCTTGGGCACGGATATGCCCGGCACCTCGTTGTGCATGTACTCCGCGTGCTTCGAGCTCTGCAGCGGCAGCACCCCGAGCAGGAACGGCACGGGCAGCGGACCCGCACGGTCCAGGAACCTGTACAGCGTCTCGGGGTCGTACAGAGGCTGGCTCATCAGCAGGTGCGCCCCCGCCTCGACCTTCTGCCACAGCCGCTCCACCTGGAAGTCGAGGTCCTCCGAGTTCGGGTCCACGGCCGCGGCGATACAGAAGCTCGTCCTGCCGCCGATCGAGCGGCCGACGCGGTCGGAGCCCTCGTTCATCCTCGTGAGCGTCTCGATCAGGCCGACGGAATCTATGTCCCACACACCGGTCGCGTCGGGGTAGTCGCCGATGCCTGGCGGGTCTCCGGTGAGTGCGATGACGTTGCGGATGCCCATCGCGTGCGCGCCGATGAGCTCGCTCTGCAACGCCATCACGTTCCGGTCACGGGTGGTGAAGTGGATGATCGTCTCGAGCGGCGTGAAGTCCTGGATGAGCTTCGCCATAGCGATGCAGCCCATCCGCACGCGTGCCATGGGGCTGTCGGCGATGTTCACGAAGCGCACGCCGCGCTCGGAGAGCATGCGGGCGCCCTCGAGCACCTTCGTCGGGTTCAGGCCCTTCGGGGGGTCGAGCTCGACGCTCACGACGAACTCCCCGGCATCCAGCGCCTGCTTCAGGCGGGTCGGGGGGCTCTCCTTCTTCGGGAGGGGCTGAGCTCCGTCCGGCTCCCGCCTCGCGATCACGGCGGGGACGTGCACGGCGGGCGCCCTGCCGGTGAACACCCGCGCCATCGCGGCGATGTGCGCCGGGGTCGTGCCGCAGCACCCTCCCACGAGCCGGGCCCCCGCGGCGAGGAACTTCTCGGCGTACTCGGCGAAGTACTCGGGACCGCTGATGTACACGAAGTGCTGCCCCTGCTTGGAGGGCAGGCCCGCGTTCGGCTGGGCCGCTATGTATCTGGGTCGGGCCGACACCATCCTCTCCACGGCGTCCAGCACTCCCTGGGGACCGATCGAGCAGTTGATGCCGACCACGTCGGCGCCGTACTCCTCGAGCGCCAGCGCGACCTCCTCCGGCGAGTCGCCCGCGAGGGTCAGGCCGTCCTCGCCGAACGTCATCTGCGCGACGACCGGCAGGTCGCAGGCGGAGCGGGCGGCCTCGATCGCGAGCCTGATCTCCGCCAGGTCCGAGAAGGTCTCGAGCATCACGAAGTCGGCTCCGCCCTCGAGCAGCGCCTCGATCTGCTCACGGAAGGCTTCGCGGACCTCTCCGCCCCTGCGCGCGAGGTCCTCGGTCATCGGCCTGCCGACCGGTCCGACGGAGCCTCCGACGAACGCGGGCCTGCCCGATACCTCCCGGGCCTCGCGCGCGATCTTCACCCCTCTCAGGTTGATGTCGCGCACCTTGCGCTGCAGCCCGAACTCGGCGAGGCGCAGCCGGTTCGCTCCGAAGGTGTTCGTCGTAATGATCTCCGCGCCGGCCTCGAGGTAGTCCTTGTGGACCCCCGAGACGAGCGCCGGATCGGTGAGGTTGAGCTCGTCGAACGAGCGGCCGTACGGCACGCCGCGCTCGTACAGCATCGTGCCGATGGCGCCGTCCGAGAGTATTGGTCCTCTCTCCAGGCGCTCCAGGAAAGGACTGCGCATCGCCGGAATCACTCCCGTGTCACGTTGGGGGCAAAAAGAAGCCCCTTGTGCAAGGACAAGGGGTACGAAAGTATCGGTTCGATCCCTTATCTTGCGAGCTAACCCGCCGGAATTGGCACCTGGCGCTTGCGCGCTGGTTGCCGGGCTTCACAGGGCCGTCTCCCTCCACCTCTCTTGATAAGGTCGTGGGGCATATTCGGTTGTTGGAGAAAGCATAGAAGATGCGCTCCGCTCGTGTCAAGCAGCGGCAATGGCTACCGTACCGAGGCGAGGTCAGAGCACGCCGTCGGCGGTGCCGGTGAGCATGAGGCGCCGGGCGAGCGGGACGGGCGGCGCGCCGAAGGACAGCAGCTTGTCGTGGAACTCGCGCAGCGTGAACGCCTCCCCCCGCTCGCGCCGGTAGTCCTCCCGCAGCTTCAGGATCAGCAGCTTGCCGAGGGTGTAGTTCAGGTAGCCCGGATCGAACGTGCCCCGTACAGCCTCCTTGCGCGCGGGCAGCTCCTCCATGTGCCCGTGCTCCACGAAGAAGCGCGTCGCCTCCTCCACGCTCATCCCCTGGGTGTGCATCAGTATCGAGACGACGTACCGGCAGTTGCGGAGCAGCGCCTCCGTGAGCTGGGCCACCTCGAGCCTGGCGTCGCCGTAGCCCGCCTCGACCATCATCTGCTCACAGTAGTGCGCCCAGCCCTCGACGAAGGCGTAGGAGGTGAGCACCTTCGAGGCGTCGGTGGGCGCCGACTTCAGGTGCAGGAAGTGCAGATAGTGGCCGGGGTACGCCTCGTGGACGCTGACGTCCCTGAGCGTGGAGTAGCTGAAGCGCGAGAGCCACGCCTCCTTCTCCTCGGGCGACCAGCCCTCCTCGACGGGCGTGACGTAGTAGAAAGCCTCGGTCGCGACCCGCTCGAACGGCCCGGGCGAGTCCATGAACGCGAAGCCCCAGCGCATGAACGGCGGTGTCTCTTGGACCTGGCACCGCACCTCCGACGGCACGCTCACGATGTCGTGCTCGATCAGGAACGAGCGTATGTCCTCGAGCATCTCCGCGGTCTCGGGGATCAGGCCCTCAGCGGTGGGGTGGTCCCGGCCGAGCTGCCGGAGCGTCTCCTCGAGGTCGCCTCCGGGATTCGCCCGCCCGGTGGCCTCCGCGAGCAGCTCCTCGTTCTCCCGGAGGTTGCGCTGCCCCACCTCGAGCACGCGCTCGAGCGGCATGTCCACCATCTCGCCGAAGAGGAGCATCTTCCTGTAGTTCTCCGAGCCGATGGCGAAGTCGTCGTTCGAGTTGGGCAGGCGCTCGCGGAGCCTCGTCACGAAGTCCTCGATCGCGGACGCGGCGCCGTCGCACGCGCGCTCGAACTCCCTTAGGAGCGCCGCGTCCTCCACCTGCCCCACGACCTCCCGCACGTCCCCGCGCAGGTATCTGATCTGACCCTCGAACGCCTCTATCGCCGTCTCGACCGGATGGCGCGGCAGCTGGTCGCGCAGGTTCCGGAAGCTCTCGGCGAGGTAATCCGGCACCTGCCCGAGGTACGACACCATCCGCCGCACCCGCTCGGGCAGTGGGGCGTACGAGCGCTTGGTGTACTCGCTGACGTCCACCTGGTAGATGAGCGGGTTCCACTCGAATGAGCGCAGGTCGCGCAGCCGGTACAGCTCGGACTCGACGTTCGACCTCAGCAGCTCGTAGTCGAGCAGGTCGTTGGACGCGAGGTGGGCCGGGTCCAGCCGCGCGAGGCTCTCGCGGAACCCCTCGAGCTCGGTGATCCTGGCCCTGCGCGCGCTCTCGGACGGATCGGATATCCTTCCGTCGTACTCGTGCAGCCCCAGGTACGAAGCCATCTCGGGGTAGCTCTCGTAGAGGGACCTGAGGTATCGGGAAGAGATCGTGCCTAGCTCCGTGCTCGCCACCTCGCGCCTCCTGTTCCACCAAGTCCTGTCCGATGAATAATCTCTGAGTATACTAGCGCATCCGGACCACGGCCGAGGGAAATGCATGCCAGGGTGGTGAGGGCGAGGAGGACGAGTGAGTCAGTACGTCTGTGAGCTGCCCGTGTCCCCCGACACGGCGAGGGTCCGCGTCCCGTACATCGAGGCGGCATGGACCCTCCGAAGCTACCGGCTCCTCACTTTCTTGCAAGTGGGATCCGAGGATAGATTAGCAACGCCTATCAGCCCGCGGTCATCGCTTACTCTGTCCACCAGCACCTTCGCGCTCTTTATGTCTATCCCCTTGGGCGGCAATTGCTTGCTGGTGCGATGCAATCTGAGCCCGACGGCGACGCTGGGGTCTCCCGGTTTCCATCCGGGGCCGCCGACCACGATGCCCTGGATGCTCAGGTGATCGCCCAGTTCCCACCGGCCGCGCACCCACTCGCGCAGCTCGGCCAGATCCTGGATGTCAGGGGTGACGCCGGAAGCATAATCACAGCCACCATACCGGGCAGTGTATGCGACGGGGCCCGCCGTCCCGCCCTGATGCGGGGAGGCGATAGGTATTCGGCAAGATAGTACTTTTGGTCTATTGACCCCGGGGCTCCTGGGTCTTATGCTCGCACCACTTGTCCTGTCGCTGCAACGAGGAGGGCGGGGGGATGCGGGCTCACGGAAGGCTACAGAAGGCTTACTCTTACAAGCTGTTCACGGTGCTCGTGCTCCTGGCGGTGGTGCTCTCGGGAGCGTCTCCCGGGCTATCTGCGGGCACCGCGAGGGCCACTGTCGCTCACAGCACTCCCTCCTCTCCTCCCGCTGGCACGCACGCCCCCTACTCCTACCGGTACCCGGCACCACAAGAGCCCCACGGCGTCTGGAAGACTGCGGCATCCCAGGACAAGCCCGTGCTGGTGGGGCGGGGGGCGTTCGAGAGGACGTACCGCAACCCCGACGGCACCTACACCACCTCCCTCTCCCAGA
>CADDYR010000023.1 GCA_902810765.1 Chloroflexota bacterium | reverse complement strand
GGTCGTGATCACCCCAGTCCAGCGCGGCCAGTGCCTCGGATGCGACGGGCGCGATCGCGTCGAAGATGCCGAGCAGCGCGTCGCTGTGGCCTCGCTCGTCGCCCAGGATGAGCTCCGGATAGTTGTAGTCGTCGCCCGTGTACATCCTGACCCCCTCGGGCAGCAGCCTCCGCATCGCGATCTCGCGGTCGGCGTCGAGGAGCGAGATCTTCACCCCGTCCACCTTCTCGCGATGGCGGCGTATCACGTCCAGGCAGGCGGCCATCGCGCGGTCGAGGTCCTCCGATCCCCAGTAGCCGCAGAGTGCCGGGTCGAACATGTCGCCGAGCCAGTGGATGATCACGGGAGCGCGCACCTGCGACAGCACCGCGTCGTAGACACGAGCGTAGTCCTCGGGGCCGCGGGCGCGGGCGGCGAGAGCCCGGCTCGCCATCAGGATGACGCGTCCCCCCAGCCCCTCGATGTACTCGCACTGCTCGAGGTACGCCCGCTCGACGTCCCCGAGCGTCACGGAGGGCGAGGGCTCGAGCTGGTCCGTGCCGGCACCGCAGGCGAGGAGCCCGCCGCACGTCCTCGCCTCCTGCACCGAGCGGCGCACGAGCTCCCGGGTGGCCTGCCACGTCAGGCCGGCGCCCCGCTGCGCGGTGTCCATCGCCTCGGCCACTCCCAGCCCCAGCGACCACAGGTATCGCCTGTAGGCGAGCGTGTGCTCCCAGTCCAGTCGGGAGTCGGTGGTGGGATCGGAGGGCGAGAGCGGGTCGGAGACGACGTGGGCCGCGGCGAAGGCCACCCGGCTGGTGAAGCGGGTGGTGGATGGTGCGACCGGCTCGCGCCGCCCGAGCGTGTGCTCGCGGAAGGTGCCGTCAGCTCGCGGCAGCCGCAGCGTCGTCACTCGCTCGCTCCCTTCGGATGTCCGGCACGTCCACCCACCTGCGCTCGCGCCAGGACCTCAGACCCAGCTCGGCGAGCTGCACCCCCTTCGCCCCCTCCCACAGGTTCCACGGAAACGGGGCGTCCTCGGCCACGTGCCTGAGGAACGCCTCCCACTCGACCTTGAACGCGTTGTCGGGTGGAGAGAGCTCTGGCACCTCCTGCCAGCCCGCGCGGTAGTCGTTGGGGTCCGGCGCGTCGGGGTCCCAGACGGCCCTGGGCGTGCTTACCCGGTGCTGGACCCTGCACCCCCGGAGCCCCGCCACCGCGCTGCCGTCGGTGCCGTCCACCTGCAGCAGGAACAGCTCGTCGCGGTACACCCGCGTGGCCCAGGAGGAGTTGATGTGGGCGACGATGCCGCCCTCGAGCTCGAACGTGGCGTAGGCCGAGTCGTCGGCAGTGCAGGGGTAGCGGCGTCCGCGCTCGTCTGTGCGCTCGGCGACGTGCGTCGCTCCCAGGCAGGATACGGCGCGCACGGGGCCGAGGAGGTTGTCCAGGAGGTACCTCCAGTGGCAGAGCATGTCCGAGATTATGCCTCCTCCATCCTCGGCGCGGTAGTTCCACGACGGGCGCTGGAGGGGCAGGAGATCCTCGAAAACCCAGTAGCCGAACTCCCCGCGCGCGGAGAGGATGCGGCCGAGAAAGCCGCTCTCGATCACGCGCCCGAGCTTCACGAACCCGGGCAGGAAGAGCTTGTCCTGCACCACTCCGTGTCTCACCCCTCGCTCGTCGGCGGCGCGCGCGAGCACGATCGCGGTGGGGAGGTCGGAGGAGGTGGGCTTCTCGCAGTACACGTGCTTGCCCGCGCGAATCGCCGCGAGCACCGCGTCCGCACGCATCGAGGTCGTCTGGGCGTCGAAGTACACGGAGAGCGAGGGATCGGAGAGGCAGGCGTCGAGGTCGGTGGTCCAGCGCTCCACCCCGAACTCCTCGGCGAGCGCCCGAAGCTTCTCGGGGTCACGCCCGACGAGCACGGGCTCCGGGACGAGTGCCGAGCCGTCGGATAGGGGCACGCCTCCCTGTTCCCGGATCGCGGCGATCGAGCGGGCAAGGTGCTGGCGCGAGCCCATCCGGCCCGTCACGCCGTTCATGATGATGCCGAGGGTCCTGCCCATCGTGTTCTGCTCCTGCGTCGTACTTGGGCGATCACAGCGACCGACCAGAAAGCCGGGCTGACGTTGGGTTCGTCGGAACTTGAATTCTCCCCGATTCGATATATAATGTATCATGGCGTGCGGGCGGTAGCAAGCCCCGTTGGGTCGGGGCTGCCCGCTCAGATGTGCGGAACAGGATATCTCGCAGGGAGGCCGTGACAGATGGCAGACAAACTGAACCGGAGGAGGTTCCTGATCAGCTCGGCAGCGACTGCGGCCGGCACCCTCCTGGTCGCGTGCGGGGCCGCGAGCAGACGCTCCAGCTCCCGAACTCCCAGCCCGGCCGCGCGTGCAGCCACCGCGCAGCCATCCGCTCCTGCATCTGCCAAGAGTCCCACGAGTGGCCCCACCACGATCACCGGCGCGCCGACGAGCAGCGCGGCGACGGCCGCCCCCACCACCGCGAGCGGGGGTACCTCGATGGTGGCTCCAGGGGTCTCGCTCGTGGAGGCAACGTCCCCACAGTTCAAGGCCAGGCCCGCGAGCTACAGCGGCCGGTACTCGGAGTCGCCCCAGCTCGCAGCCCAGGTGAAGGCGGGCAAGCTGCCACCGGTGGAGAAGAGGCTTCCGGAGAACCCCTACGTCGTGCCCCACAAGTGGCTCGAGCCGGGCAGGTACGGCGGCACCATGCGCTGGCTGTGCTCCGACACCTCGGACTGGCAGACCGGACACCTCGTGCAGGAGGCTTTGTACGGCCACTCGCCGCTGAGGTGGCTGGAGGACGGGCTGGTGGTGGGACCGGGCTGGGCGGAGTCCTGGGAGGTGAACGAGGACTTGTCCGAGTGGACCCTACACATCCGCAGGGGCATCAGGTGGTCCGACGGACAGCCGTTCACGAGCTCGGACGTGCTGTTCTGGTGGGAGGACATGGTGCTCTACAAGCCCCAGCTGGAGGGCCCTCCCGACTGGGCGTACTCCTCGAAGGGGAATCTCATGAAGCTCAGTGCCCCCGACGACTACACGATCGTGCTGTCCTACGACAGCCCCGCCCCGATCACGGTGTACGGCCTGGCGAGCTACGTGAAGTGCGGGGAGGGACCGAGCCTCGTCCGCCCGAAGCACTACCTCAGGCAGTTCCACGCCAGGTACAACAAGAAGCTCGCAGGCAAGGACTGGCAGACCCTGTTCGGACAGAAGGCGGACTACTCGATCAATCCGGACTGCCCGGTGCTTACGGGCTGGAGGCGCAAGCAGTACAAGAAGGGGCAGTACACCGAGTGGGAGCGCAACCCTTACTACTACGCGATAGACCGTTGGGGTCATCAGCTGCCGTACATGGACGGTATACTCCAGACGAATATCCAGGACCCGCAGGTGATGAGGCTGAACATCCAGCAGGGGAAGGCGGACTACGTGCACGGGCCGTGGCTGGGGATCGGGCTCGCGGACGTGTCCACGATCAAGTCTAGTCAGAACAGGAACCACCTCGACGTGCTCCTCTGGGACTCCGGCTCGGGCACGGGCTCGATCTTCTTCTTCAACTACGACTACCACGACCCGAAGTACCGTAAGCTCATCCGCAACCCGAAGTTTCGCCAGGCACTCTCCCTCGCCTTCGACCGATCAGAGGTCAGAAAGAGCGTCTACTTCAACACGGGCGAGCTCACCACCGGCACCTACAGCCCCAAGTCCCTCGACTTCTTCGTGAGCTCTTATGGCAAGGGGGTGTACCGGAGCTGGCGGGACAGCTACATCGAGCACGACCCCGAGCGGGCGAAGCGTATGCTCGACGAGCTGGGGCTGAAGGATGTGAACGGCGACGGCTGGAGGGAGCTCCCCGACGGCTCGAAGCTCAAGATCACGCTCGATTATCCCTCGCCTGGCTCTCCCGAGCACATACAGAAGGACGCGATCCTGTCGAAGAACTGGCAGGCTGTGGGGCTCAACGCCCATCCCAACCCTATGACCCCCACGAGTCGGGAGGACCTGTGGGAGTCGGGCAGGAGCATGAGCAAGACCGCGTGGGAGAACAGCGGGGCGGTGCACGAGATCATGGTGCAGCCGCAGGTGCTCGTGCCGCTCAAGAACTACCCGGCGTGGTGGGCGCCACTCGAGAGCAACTGGGACGCTATCAGGAACAGCCCGGAGGCGGCGAAGGTGAGGGGCACCGATCCTTACAAGCGCCATCCGCCTAGCATGGAGCCCGAGAGGGGCGGTCCCGTGGAGCGGATGTGGGGCTTGTACGATCGGGCGAAGGGTGAGACGGACACACTCAAGCGGATGGGGCTGGTGTGGAGGATAATCAGGATACACGTGGAGGAGGGGCCGTTCTTCATGGGATGTGTGGCCAACACGCCCGGAGTGATCCTGGCACACCAGGACGTGCGCAACGTGCCGAGGAGAGAGGACCTCGCGCTCCACGGGTTCGTGAACCCGTGGGGGCACCCCACTCCCGCGGTGTACGATCCGGAGGCGTGGTACTTCCAGAACCCCGAGCAGCACTCGTAGGAGGAGCGGAGGATCAGCGTGGAGAGACCGGTTCGGGCGGCGATAGTGGGCACGGGCAACATCGCGGGCTCGCACATCAGAGCTCTGGGGAGCGTGCCCGGCCGGGCGAGCGTGGTCGCGGGGGTGGACGTGGACCGTGCGAGGGTGGAGGCGTTCTGCAGCCGGCACGGCATCCCGAGGGCGTACACGGACCCCGAGGAGATGCTGGAGGCGGAGAAGCCCGACCTGGTGCACATCTGCACGCCCCCCGCGACCCACTTCGAGCTGATCGTGCGGTGCCTGGAGGGGGGCGCCTGGGTGCTGTGCGAGAAGCCGCTGTGCGGGTCTCTCGCGGAGCTGGACGCGATCGAGGCGGCCGAGCGCCGGACCGGCAGATACTGCAGCAGCGTGTTCCAGTGGAGGTTCGGCTCCGGCGCGCAGCACCTCAAGCGGCTGATCGGCTCCGGCGCGCTGGGCAGACCGCTCGTCGGCGTGTGCCAGACGACCTGGTATCGCGACCACGCGTACTACGAGGTGCCGTGGCGCGGCAGGTGGGAGACCGAGCTCGGAGGAGTCACGATGGGCCACGGCATCCACGCGATGGACCTGTTTCTGTGGCTCATGGGAGACTGGCGCGAGGTGGGCGCGATGACCGGCACGCTCGACAGGCGCATCGAGGTGGAGGACGTCTCGATGGCGACGGTGCGATTCGAGAGCGGCGCGCTGGGCAGCGTGGTGAACAGCGTGCTCTCCCCCCGCCAGGAGACCTCCCTCCGCCTCGACTTCCAGAAGGCCACCGTCGAGCTTACCGCACTCTACAGCTACACCAACGCTGACTGGCGCTTCACCCCGGTGGAGGGCGCGGCCCCGCCCGCGGGCTGGAACGACATCCCCTCGGACGTGCCCTCCTCGCACGCCGCACAGCTCGCCGCGCTGCTGGACAGCATGGAGAGGGGCGAGCGCCCGCTCGTCAGCGGCGACGAGGCCCGCCGGGTGATCGAGCTCGACTCGGCCCTCTACAAGTCCGCGGAGCTGGGCACGACTGTCCGGCGCGGCTCCATCCGCGAGGGCGACCCTTACTACTACCACGTCGCTGGCAAGCTGCCGCAGAGGGAGCCGGCCCGGTGAGGGTGATCCGGAGCATCGAGGTCTTCCCGGTGCGCCTGCTGGTAACGAACACCTTTCGCTTCGCGTCGGGCTCAGCGGGGGAGGCGGGCGCGCGCGCGCCGTTCGTGTTCGTGAGGGCGACGGACAGCGAGGGAGAGGTGGGGTGGGGCGAGGGCCGACCGATGCCCCAGTGGGGGTATGAGACGCTGGAGTCCGTGGCCTCCACGATCCGGGACTACCTCGCCCCTGCCCTAGTCGGCGCGCCCGTGACGGATCGCCGGGGTCTGCACAGAAGGATGCACGCGGCTGTCGGGCGCGGTCCCAGCACGGGGCAGCCGGTGGCGAAGGCCGCGGTGGACATGGCGGTGCACGACCTGTGCGCCCGCGCTGCCGGGATGCCGCTCCGTGCCTTCCTCGGTGGGAGCTGCGAGCGCTCCAGCGTCCGGCTCAGCTACACCGTGAACTCGCACGACGGCGCCAGCGCCCGTGCGGAGGTGGCGGCGGCCAGGGAGCGGGGCTTCCGGCACTTCAACTTCAAGGTCGCGGTCCACCCGCGTACCGATCTGGAGGTCGCGCGCGCGGTGCGCGAGGAGGCCGGGCCGGAGGCGTTCGTGTGGGCCGACGCGAACCAGGGGCTCTCGCTGCCCAACGCGCCGAGGCTTGCTCAGGGGCTCGCCGACGCGGGGGTGGACGTGCTCGAGCAGCCCTTCGCTGCCGACAATCCCCGGTTGATGCGCAGCCTCCGCAGCCGCTGCCCCCTGCCTCTTGCGGTGGACGAGGCGAGCGTGAGCCCATCGGATTTCTACGGCTACGCCTCGGAGGGCCTGGTGGACTACCTGGTGGTGAAGCTCACTCGCAGCGGCGGCATCTGGCCGACTCTGCAGCAGATCGCCGTGGCGGAGGCAGCCGGCCTGCCCTTCCTGGTCAGCGGTCTCACGGACAGCCTGCTCACGAGGACGGCGGCGTGCCAGGTGGCCGCCGCTTTCGGCTTCGAGGGACCGGCGGCCCTGAACGGGGGCCAGTTCCTCGACGAGTCGCAGCTCTATCCCGATAAGGACGAGCTCGAGCGCGACGGCGCGGTGCACCTCGGAGACCAGCCGGGGATCGGCGTGCGCCCCGACGAGGGGGCGCTGGAGCACCTCCTCGCGAGGGAGCTGGCGCCCTGATGGACGTGAGGCTGATACACATCCTGGGCGAGGCTGTCGAGCTGCGTTGCGGAGGACAGCTGCTCTTCCGCTATGTGTACGCTCCGGGCACGGCGTCGTTCGAGTCCCCCAGACCCTATTTTCATCCAGTGCGAACGATGAGGGGCAATGAGGTCACCATCTTCCGGCCGCACGACCACCCCTGGCACGTCGGCCTCTCGATGACGTGCGCTCACCTCTCCGGGGAGAACTTCTGGGGCGGACCAACCTACGTTCGGGGCTCGGGCTACGAGCACCGGGACGACCACGGGCGGATCGAGCACCTGGAGTGGCAGGAGCTGAGGACGGAGGGTGGGCTGCCCCGCCTCACCGAGAGGCTCGACTGGATCACGCACGAGGGCGAGCTCTGGATCGAGGAGACCCGCCGAATCTCGGTGAGCGGGATCGAAGAGGAGGAGGGCTGGTGGAGCCTGGACCTGCGATTCGCTCTCAGAAACGTCTCCGGACACGCCTTGGTGTTCGGCTCCCCCACCACGCAGGGCAGGCCGATGGCCGGGTACGGCGGGCTGTTCTGGCGCGGGCCGCGCTCGTTCACAGGTGGAGAGATACTAGCGGCAGAGGGGCTGGAGGGGCCGGATGTAATGGGGAGAGCCTCGCCCTGGCTTGCGTTCATAGGCGCCCACGACGGGAGCGGGGAGCGCTCGACCCTCGTGTTCCGGGACTCTCCCTCCAACCCACGGTATCCCTGCAGGTGGTTCGTGCGTAGCGAGCCGTACGCGTGCGCGAGCTGCTCGCCCGCGTTCGACGAGGAGTACGTGCTGGAGGCGAGCTCCGAGCTCGTGCTGAGCTACCACGTCACCATCGCGGACGGGAGCTGGTCCCGACAGCGGATAGAGCGACTGTCGGACGCCCAGAGAGGTCCCTCCGAGTGATGGAGTTGTATCCGAACTCGCGCGAGCCCACCATGGGCGGGACGCCAAGCAAGGAGGAGTTCGGAATGTCGGTCAGCTACAGGCCCGAGGGCTACCACAGCGTCACGCCATACCTGGTGGTGAGGAATGTGTCCGGGGTGATGGAGTTCCTGAAGCGCACGTTCGACGCCGAGGAGACCTTTAGCATGCCGAGGCAGGACGGCACCGTCTCGCACGCGGAGATGAGGGTCGGCGACTCGATGGTCATGCTGGGCCAGCCGGAGGGCGACTTCACGCCGATGCCCGCGATGCTCTATGTGTACGTCGAGGACGTGGACGCGACGTATCGCCGGGCGGTGGAGGCGGGCGGCACCTCCCTGCAGGATCCCGAGGATCAGTTCTACGGCGACCGCACCGCTGGCGTCGTGGACTCCGGCGGCAACCAGTGGTACATCGCTACTCACGTCCGGGATGTGTCCATGGAGGAGATGGGGAGCGCCACGGCGGGGTAACAGCCACGCCCGTCCGCTGGCTCTCGAAGGACTGATACGGATTCCGGGTGCACCCCCTGTCGGTGGTTGTCCTGCCACCCACGTGTGTCATCCTGACCACCCATCGTCATCCTGAGCGAAGCAAGGATCTGGAAAGGTATGCCCCGCGACCAGCCTCGATAGAATCGAGATGCTCTATACCGTGGGGGCGTCGAGTGGCTGAAGTCGGAAGCGTGCGTTCCCTGGTCCGGTCACGGTGCGAAAGTGTCGCTGATCCAGCGTCAGGATGTCGAGGCATCCGTATCGGTCGGCGAGCACGACTATAGAGGCGTCCGCCAGTCCCAGGCCGAGGTCGGAGTGGCGGTGGATTACGGCCATCGCCGCCTCGACATCGCCCGAGTCGAACGGCACCAGCTCGTATGCTCCCCTCGTCACGTCCTCCAGCATCGCCAACTCGGCGGTTTTTCCCCCGAGCTTCGCCACCAGGTAGTCGAGCTCTGCGAGCACGAACGGGGACAGGATGCGCCGCTGGGGTCGGGCCAGGATTTCGACGGACCGGGCGTGATGGCGATCGCTGCGGTCGTAGTTGGCCAGGAGCCCGCTGGTGTCGAGCAGGATCACGGCTGGCCGAAGCCCTCCAGAAGATCGTCCGTACGCTCAGAGGTCGACGCGTCCCCGCTCTCGAACGTGCCGTGGCGCGGCTGGGGCGGCGTGCGTCGGGCGACGACCAGGCAGATACCCTCTCGGATCAGCTCGGCCTCGCTGCGACCCGTCTCCTCGGAGACTCGCCTCAGACCGGCCTTCAGGCCGTCCGGTATGTACACCGTCGTCTTGCGCATTGCCATACATTGTACCATACATCAGCCTCCGAGGGAGCGCGTACGTTGCCTGCTTCCCGGTCCGTGGTACGATGCTCGTCGAGCGTCAGGAACCGTGCGCCGGGAGGGATACTATGGGCGAGGGCAGGAGCCGGTTGGTCTTCGACGAGGACGCGCTGCTGTATGACCAGGCGCGACCCGGTTACCCGGAGGAGCTGTTCGAAGACCTCGTCGTGCTTTCCGGCATACCGCAAGGTGGGCGGGTGCTCGAGATCGGCTGCGGGACCGGGAAGGCGACCCTCCCGCTCGCCCGAAGGGGCTACCGGATGCTGTGCGTCGAGCTGGGGCCGAACCTCGCCACAGTAGCCCGGCGCAACCTTGCCTCCTTCCCGAGCGTGGAGGTCGTCAACGCCGACTTCGAGACCTGGCCGGTCGAGGAGGGCGCGTTCGATCTGGTCACCTCCGCCACTGCGATCCACTGGATAGATGAGTCGGTCCGCTACTACAAGATCGCCCGTGCTCTGAAGCCGGGCGGAGCGGTCGCTCCCTTCAGGCACTCCCACGTGCACACCGATAGGGATGGGGGCTTCTTCGAGGAGGTGCAACGGCTGTACGAGCGCATCACGCCGGAGATAGTGGAGCCCGACTTCAAGGGGCTGCCCGGGCCCGAGGAGGTCCCCGCGCGCGAGGTGGAGCAGATGGAGGCGACGGGGCTGTACGGGCCTGTGCTCGTCCGCCGCTACCCGTTTGAGGTGGAGTACGACAGCGAGAGCTACGTCCGCCTGCTGATGACCTACTCCGGCCACAGGGAGCTGGCGCCCGACAGACGGGAGCGCCTGTTGGGAGCCATCGTCGAGCTGATCGACACGAGGTACGGTGGGCGCATCACCAAGGGCTACCTGGCGACCCTCTGCGTGGCACACCGCCTGTGATCGGCCGGCCCGCCCCCACTATCGCCGAGACGACAGGCACTGTCTCCGTGAAGGTGAGCAGCAGGATCGCGCGCTGCTTGATGCGGCGGCCCGTGTTTCGCGAGCGTGGCTCGAGGCGGCTCCAGGTTGGAGACGGAGGAGCCGAGTGATGGGAACAAGCGTGCACCCGCGCCTGCTGGGATGGTGGGGCGGCGACCCTCCAGGTGCGGCCCGCCCGACCGTAGACGATCCTGATGTCCTCAGGCTGGCCGCAGAGATCGTCCCGGGCGGCCGGGTCACCGATCTTGGTGGCTACATGAGCCTCAACGCAAGGCTGGAGCCCGCGGGGCTGGTGCTCCGCGTCCACCGGCCGTTCGTGTCGCGGCGGAGGCTGCTCGCCGTACAGCAGGTGCGGTGCCGGCTCGCCGACCGGGGTCTGCTCGTGCCCGTTCCCTTACGCTGGCGTGACTCGACTGTGTTCCGATGCGGAGAGCGATGGGCCGAGCTGGAGGAGTACGTGCCTCACGAGCGACCTGAGCCGACGAGCGAGGCGTTCATCTCGATGTTCGAAGCGATGGGCATTCTCCATCGCGCTCTGGCGGGCATCGGCCTGGCTGTGCCACGACCCCTCGTCGCCATCTACGCGCCGCCGGGCACCCTGCTCCGCTGGCTGTCGACCGCCGATTCGGCCGTTCAGCACGATCCCGAGGCGTCCGAGATCGCACGGCTGGTCCGAGGGTTGGCGCAGACGCTGCGCTCCCGATGGATACGGGCGGCTGACCTGCCCGTGCAACTGATCCACGGCGACCTCCATCTGCGCAACGTGTGCCGGACGTCGGACGGAAGGACGGTGTACCTGGACTTCGGCTTCCTGTCCCTCAGGCCCCGAGTCCACGAGCTCGCCTACTCCCTGTCTTGGATGATCTTCGCCCTCGACGGTCACACGGACCCACAGAGCTTCGCCTGGGAAACCATCCCGTGGCTCGTCGAGAAATACGAGGCCACCGCGGACAGCAGACTCACCCAGCTGGAGAGGCAAGCGCTTGCACCCTACATCGCCGCCGCGCCGCTCTACCACGCCGCGATCGCGGGCTTCACGAGCGATCCCGCGGGGCGGCTTCGCTCCGAGCGGCCCTACCTGCGCCTCAGCGAGTGGCTGCTGGAGCACCCGGAGGCGGCACAGATCTAGCGGATGACGCTCGATGCGCAATCCTCGCCATTGCGCGTCGTAGATCGCCCCCCACTCGTGGATCAGGCACGTCGCAGCAGGGTCAAGGTCCCGTCTGTGAGCTCGAGCGACGCCTCGATGCGCTCGGTCGCGTCCCCCAGAAACAGCCTTCGGAGTGTCTCGCCCACCTGAGGGAACGCCCCCTCGAGGTCCCCCCGGTGGGGCAGCACGCTCCCGTTCGGCGGCACGGGCTTGCCAGCAGCCGCCCACATCCCTTCCAACAGCGGCCACGAAGTCGTGTCCGCGACGAACGCCGCCCTCAGTACGTCCCCGGCCTCCCGCGCCGCGGTCATCTTCACCCTGGCGCTCTCCAGCCAGTACGCGACGCGCTCCCTCTCCTCCTTCGAGACCTCGTAGGTATCGAAGCGCTTGCGGGCGATCTCCACAAGGCGCGAGAGCAGTCCCAGAGGGTCGTACAGGCTGCGACCGTCCAGGTACCGATACACCGACATCGGCCTCTCCTCGATCTGGCGCTCGGCAAGCTCGAAGTCGGCGTAGCTGATCTCCACGACGATGCCGCGCCTGACCTCTGAGGAGAACGGCCTGCTCTCGCCGCGCCGAAGCAGGGCGTACAGGTCCAGGTCGGAGCCGGGGTAGGCATCTCCCCGAGCGACCGAGCCCGTTACCATGAGACCTACGACCGCGTCGTCGAGCACAGACCCGAGGATCTCTCCGAGGAGCTCGCGATGGACGTCGTGCTGCACGAAGGTCAGGTCCGGTTGACGCGAACGGGCGCACACTTGTCTACCTCCTGCGGTTTGCGATCCCCTGCCCGCCACAAAGCAGAGCAAGGTCTCACCGTCTGGTGGCGGTGAACACGCCGTTCGGCAGGGTGACGACGGCCTCGGATATGGACCCGTCCTCCCGTTCCACGAACTCCACGGCGAACGCGGTGCGCCTGCTCACGAGGAACTCCGTGCCCCTGTGGGGCGTCAGCTGTACCTCGGGCCACCCCGGGATCGAGGCCAGCAGCGCGCCGTCCTTGAGCCTCACCGCCATGTTCTGGCCCATGAGCTCGTAGTCCCCGACAAACCGATCGAGCCGTGCGGGCGTCTCCGGCACGCGCGTGAACACCACGTCGTCCACGCTGTCCTCCATCGGGATGCTCACGCTCTCGATATCGCCCCTCGGGCTCGTGTGGAAGGTGGCCTTCGACTGCTTGTCGACGTCCTCGAACGTCAGCTCGAAGGTGTCGTAGTGATAGTGCGTGACTGGTGAGCTCATACCGTGGTACGTGGCGCGCAGCCCGTCGTCTTCGAGCTCGAAGCTGATGGTCCCGTAGCCCGGATGCTCGAACTCGCCCGTGTAGCTTTCGAGGGCGTGCGAGGGCTTGGTGTCGGTGACCCTGACCGCCTCGCTCCTCCCCTTGCCCCTCTCGCGAGCCTCCTCCATCTCCTCGCGCTCCCGGCGGAGCCGCTCGCTCCACGGCACCTCGCCGAGTCCGAGCAGGCGGTCGTAGGCGTTCAAGGTCACGATCCAGGGCACGGGGCTCCCGTTCAGGTTGCTCAGCACCACGACGCCCATGTTGTCCCGTGGCATCAGGCTGACCCGCGAGGAGAAGCCATCTATGTTGCCTCCGTGGTGCACCAGCTCGTGTCCCCTGTACGGCTCGACGACCCAGCCCAGCGCGTAGCTCTGGTGCGGCAGCTCGTCGTACCTCGACTGCCCCTGGACGACCATCTGGGGCGAGCGCATCTCGAGCAGCTGCCCCTCGGACACGAGCTGCCGGTCTCCGTGCCTGCCGCCGTTCAGGTGCAGCAGCAGCCACCTGGAGAGGTCGGACACGTTCGAGTTGATCCCACCGGCGGGCCCCGCCGCCCCCTGTACATAGAAATCCATCCGCCTGAGCTCGCCGTCGCGCTCTCGGTATCCGAGCGCGTGGTCCGGCATCCGCTGAGACTCGTTGACGGACAGGTTGCTCGAGGCCATCCCCAGCGGCTCGAAGATGCGTCGCCGAGCGAACTCCTCCCAGGCTCGTCCGGCGATCCGCTCGAGCAGGTATCCCGCGAGCATGTACATGAGGTTCTGGTACTGCCAGAGGCCGCGGAGGTCCGCGCTCGGCTCGAGGTACTCCAGGCGACGGAATACCTGCTCGCGGTCCTCTCCAGAGCTGTACCAGACCAGGTCGTGGCGCGGCAGCCCCGAGCGGTGCGTCACGAGGTCGCGCACGGTGATGCGCTCCGTGGCGACGGGATCGCGCAGACGCAGCTCCGGGAGGTAGCGTCGGACGGGGGTATCCCAGTCCAGCCTGCCCTCGTCCACGAGCAGAGCGAGCGCCATCGTGGTGAACGCCTTGGTGCAGGAGGCTATGGCGAACAGGGTCTGTGAGGTCGCGGGAAGTTCCCGCTCGACGTCGCGCAGACCGAATCCCTCCGAGAGCACTACCTGACCGTCTCTGACTATCGCAACCGCCAGGCCGGGCACGTTCCAGTCTCGCATGATCGCGGTGACGAGCTCGCCGAATCCTTCCAGCTGCGCGGTGTCCGTCGAGGTATGGGACTGCATGCTGCTCGATCTCCTTCGTGCGGCGTCATTCTAACACGCCCGTCGCCGCTCTTCTGGTGCAGAACTTGCTATCCCCCGCTGGGGCACCGGCGAAGGCGTCGGGCCAGAGCGTTCACCCTGGAGGCGAGCATGCAGATCGGCATAGGACTACCCGCGACGATACCCGGCTCACCGGCCCGGCTCACCCTGGACTGGGCCAGGCGGGCCGACTCCGGACCGTTCTCCAGTCTCGGCATCATTGACCGCGTGGTCTACGGGAACTACGAGCCGATGGTGATGCTCTCGGCGGCCGCGGCCGTCACCGAGCGCATCCGGCTGATGACGAGCGTCCTGGTCGCTCCCACGCGCAACGCCGGCATCCTCGCGAAGCAGGCCGCCACCCTCGACGCGCTGTCCGGAGGACGACTGACCCTCGGGCTGGGCGTCGGCGCACGCGAGGACGATTTCCTGGCCGCTCCCGAGTCCTTCCGGGACCGCGCCCGGAGGTTCGAGCGGCAGCTCGACCTGATGAAGCGCATTTGGGAGGGCGAGCCGGTGGACGAGGACGTGGGGCCAGTGGGGCCGCGGCCCGTCCGGCAGGGAGGTCCGGAGATACTGCTCGGCGGCTATGCGCCCGCTCCGATTCGCCGCGTCGGCCGCTGGGCGGATGGGTACATCTCGGGCGGTGCTGCCCCGGAGATGGCTCAGCAGCTCTACGCCATCGCCGAGGAGTCCTGGAGGGCGGCGGGCAGGTCGGGCCGGCCCCGGTTCGTCGCCGCCACCTACTACGCCCTCGGCCCCAATGCGGGCCGCGGCGGCGACTACATACGCGACTACTACGGCTACATGGGAGAGGTCGCCGGTCAGATGGCGCAGTCCCTTCCCTCCACCCCCGATGCCGTGAAGGGCGCGATCCAGGCGTACTCGGACATCGGCGCGGACGAGCTCATGCTGTGGCCCACGGTGGCGGAGCTGGACCAGCTGGACCGCCTGGCGGACCTGGTCGGCTAGAGATCCACCTGCGCCTGCCGGGTACGGGCAGAAAAGCGCGAGCTGGCGGGGCTGCCGTGAGCTTGGCCGGGTCTCGCGCTTCGTGTCCTTACAGATCCTTGTCTATCCGATCCCCTCCTTGCCGCCGATCCTGTGCAGCGCATCGAGGTACGTGCCGTAGCCTGAGGATGTAGACCACTCCGCGGCGCTCTCCACCGAGGTCCCCTCGCCCCACTCATTGAAGGTCGTGATCAGCTGGAACCGCGCGCCCGAGGCCACCATGTCTCGGATGTTCTGCTCCCACCTCGTCGGGTCGCGGTACAGGCGCGGATACGACTCCGACCTCTTCCAGAAGCCTGGGGATATCGTGTAGGAGTACGGTGACTGGCTGTCCTCGGCGACCGCTGGCCCGTACTGGTGCCACCCGTCCGGCTGGCTCGGACACTCGCGGTATCCGCCGAACACCTTCAGCACCACGTACGCTCCGACGGTGTTGGCCTGCCTCCACCTCTCGGCCACGGTGCAATCCGGATCGTCGGCATTGTACACGAACACGACGAAGCGCCCGCCGATGCGCAGGTAGCTCGGATCGCTCCCGTAACGATCCCTGATGTAGGTCAGGTCGTCCCTGATCTCGGAGACGCTCGGGTCGCCGTACCCCTCCTTCTCGTAGTACACGGCCCACTTGAAGGGAGTGTTTCTCGCGCCTTTCAGGAGCAGTGGGAATCGCACGTCGGTGCTCTCCCCTTGTCCCCACCAGGAGGAGATGCCCGCCTCGATCTTCCCGTACAGCATCGCCTGAATGTGGCTGCGGATCACGGAGGAGTCGCCGGAGTCGTAATAGCCGAGCGAGGGGTGGTAGTAGGTGAATGGGTCGTAACCCTGCTGATCCCAGGCTTCCGGAAACCACGGATAGTAGAAGGCGGCCCGGATCGGGAAGTGTGGCTGCGGGTCGGGCGCAGCCCTGGCTCCTCGTATGGAGGTCCTCCATACGCCCGAGAGCATAGAGGCAGCCACCACACCGCCCGCGAGCTTGATCGCCTGCCTGCGCGTGAGCCTCCCGCCCGGATCGTGTTCGCCGCCTTCGCCGGATGGATTCGTGTAGCTCATCTCCGTCCCCCTTTGGATTGGCAGTGGCAGGACGGCGCTCTCTCCGCGCGTCCCGCCGGGCGCCCTAATGCCTTCACGCGAAAAATATGTTGCTCGCGTCGCAGTGTGTATATTACTCCCGTGCGTGCGTCCCCGCAACACCCGGCGCCGTTCGGAGCGGTACGTCCGGACCTGGCGGATGTTAGAATGGCCGCGCGTAAGTGCTCTGGAGCCCGCCGACCGGGGCGGGCAGGAGGTGAGGGATATGAGCAACGGATCGGGCCACGACGAGCCTCGGAACAAGGCCGAGCTGATGCAGTGCGTCCGCGACTCCTGGTCGGAGCTGAGCCGGCTCATCGGCTCGCTGAGCGACGACGAGCTCACCGCCTCGAGGCGCGACGGCTGGTCGGTGAAGGACCACATGGCGCACATCACCGCCTGGGAGCAGTCGGCCCTGGCGCTCCTGGAGGGGAGGCCCCGTCACGAGGCGATGGGTATTGCTCCGGATGAGTATCTGTCCGAGGACGTGGACGTCGTGAACGACGCCATCTACCAGCACAACAAGGATCGCTCCCCCAAGGAGGTGCGCGCCGCGTTCGAGCGATCCCACCGCCAGATGCTCGACCGGCTGGAGCAGATGAGCGATGAGGACCTGACCAGGCCGTACTCGTACTATCAGCCCGACGATCCCGAGGAGCGTCCGGTGCTGGGGTGGATCATAGGCAACACGTGCGCGCACTACGACGAGCACGTGGGGTGGCTCCGCTCGATGCTCGAGGGGACTCCGTAGCCCCCGAATGGCCGCCACCCCGGATCGGGCTCATCCGAGCCTGAGCTCCATCGCGACCGCGCTCTCGGGGAGCGTCGACCGGCCGTGGCCGAGTCCGGCTATCGGGCGAGGGCCTCGTCGCTCGTGGCGGGCAGACCGCGCGTCCGGGCCCTGTCTGCGAGCGCTCCGAGGATCAATGCGACGAAGCCGACTAGCACGAATCCGGCGTGGGCAGCGTGGGACAGCTCCCACTGCACTCGCACCGCCCTCCAGGTATCGGGCAGGGTGGCCGCTGTCCACCCGCTGAGCTCCGCGTTGATGGGGTTGAGGGATATAGCCCAGACGGCTATTGCGATGCCGAAGCAGACTGCGCCCGCGAGCGGCGGCAGCGCCGCCGACCGCTCGTGCCGCAGCAGCGCGGCCAGCGCGACCGAGGTGAGGAACGCCAGCACCTCGACCGGGCCCAGGACCGTCCCGAAAAGCACGTACAGGTGCTGCTGGACGGTCAGTCAGACCGGGCCGGAGAGGTCGAGCTTGCCCCACATCTCCGCCACGTGGCTGATCGAGACTCCGCTTATGACCCCGGCGAACAGCAGGTTGAGGAATCGAACGGTCCGAAGCTGCATGGTCCTCCACTCCCTCGTTGGATGCGTTTGTTGCCTCGGAGGGCTCGTGTGCCGCTCCCGATGACGCCATCATAGGGGGCGAGCGCGGCGAGCGGATCGGACCGCAGTCGGAACCCGGATGGGACCGGGGACCGATGTCCAAGCCCCGATTCCTGAGCGAAGGGTCTGTGATGGATTCCTCGGCCCGCGGCCTCGGAATGACGGACCCAGCACCCGGATTCGGTATCGTACCGCGCCGCGGCCTTGACACGGCGCGCCCGTCGGACGTACACTGAGTCATACCCCCTCCCGGGGGGTGTGGGATGCCGATCCGAAGGAGGAAACGTGAGGGCTTCGAAAGAGGACGCGATGAAGCGTCTGAGCTACATCGAGGGGCACCTGCGCGGCATCCGCAAGATGGTCGAGGAGGACGCGTACTGCGTGGACATCCTCAGGCAGACCTATGCGGTCAAGCGGGCGCTGGACAGGTTCGACCAGCTCCTCCTGAGCGAGCACCTGGCGCACTGCGTGCCCGAGGGCATTCGCGAGGGCCGTGACCGCGAGGTGCTGGGCGAGCTCGAGCAGCTGTTCGAGCTGTCGCATCGCTGAGCGACGGAGGAGCCATGGCAATCACGGAGCAGGAGCTGACGCCCTCGAAAAGCAAGGATGTCAGCCTGCAGATCACCGGCATGACCTGCGCGAGCTGCGTCCGGAGCGTGGAGAAGGCGCTATCTAAGGTCGCGGGCGTGCGGGAGGCGAGCGTGAACCTCGCCACCGAGCGGGCGCGCGTGACGTACGACCCGGAGGCCACCGACCTCGCGGCCCTGAGGTCCGCGGTGGAGAGGGCGGGCTACGGAGTGCGCGAGACGACTGACCCGATAGAGCACCCTCCCCTGGCCCGCGATACCGGCGATGCCGGAGACCTCGTGCTGCCCATCGAGGGGATGACCTGTGCAAGCTGTGTGCGGAGGGTCGAGCGGGCGCTCTCGAAGGTCGAGGGGGTCAGGAGCGCGAGCGTCAACCTGGCGACCGGCAGAGCACACGTCGTGTACGACCCTGAGGTGGCCCTCACCGAGCAGCTCGAGTCGGCGGTGGAGAGGGCGGGCTACAGGGTCGGCGTCCCGAGCTCCGAGCCTTCCTCCCTGGAGCGGGGTGCCCGACTCGAGGACGCTCCCGAGAGGGACGAGCGGCGGAGCGAGATAGATGACCTCAGGCGCAAGTCGCTCGTGAGCCTGGCCATAGGCATAGGCATGATGCTCCTGATGTACCTGCCCCTGGGCCTCGACGCGGCTCTCCTAGCTCCGGTGCTCCTGATAGCTGCGACCTTCGTGCAGGTCTGGGCGGGACGAGTCTTCTACAGCGCCGCCTGGGCCGCCGCACGACATCTCAGCGCGAACATGAACACGCTCGTCGCGGTAGGCACGAGCGTCGCCTACGGCTACAGCGCCTTCGTGACGCTCTGGCCGACGCTCGCCGAAGCCTGGGGATTCCAGCAGCACCTGTACTACGAGACGGCCGTGATCATCATCGCCCTGATACTCATGGGGCGCTGGCTCGAGGCCCGTGCGAGGGGCCAGACGAGCGCCGCGATCAGGGTGCTGATGGGGCTGCAGGCCAGGACCGCTCGCGTCATCCGGGAAGGGATAGAGCAGGACGTGCCGGTGGAGCAGGTGGCTGTCGGTGACCTGGTGCGCGTGAGGCCGGGCGAGAAGGTCCCGGTGGACGGCGTCGTTACCGAGGGGCGCTCGACCGTGGACGAGAGCATGCTGACCGGCGAGAGCATGCCCACCGAGAAGGCGCCAGGCGATCAGGTCATAGGCGCCACGCTCAACAGGACGGGCACGTTCGTGTTCCGCGCGACCAAGGTGGGCAGAGATACCGCGCTCGCGCAGATCGTGCGGCTCGTCGAGGAGGCCCAGGGCTCGAAGGCCCCGGCGCAGCGCCTGGCCGACACCGTATCCGGTTACTTCGTGCCCGCCGTGCTGGCGCTCGCCGCCCTCACCTTCGCGATCTGGCTCCTGTTCGGGCCAGCCCCGAGCCTCGCGCTCGCGATCGGAGCGGCGGTCTCCGTGCTGATCATCGCCTGCCCCTGCGCGCTCGGGCTCGCCACGCCGACGGCGATAATGGTGGGTACCGGGAAGGCCGCCGAGCTCGGCGTGCTCATCCGGGGCGGCGAGGCGCTCGAGATGGCGCGCAGGATAGACGCGATCGTGCTGGACAAGACGGGCACGCTGACCCGTGGCAGGCCCGAGGTGGTCCGAGTGCTGAGCTCGGACGGGCTTAGCGAGCGCGAGCTGCTCAGGCTCGCCGCCTCCGCCGAGGTCGGCTCCGAGCACCCGCTGGGGGAGGCGATCGTGTCCCACGCGCGGGAGCGGGGCCTCGAGCTGCCGGGCGCTGAGAGCTTCGAGTCGTTCACGGGAGCGGGCGTGAGGGCGGCCGTGGAGGGCCGGGAGGTGGCGGTGGGCAACCGCGCGCTGGTGGAGCGGCTGGGCGTCGCCCACGAAGGCCCGGAAGCGGACGAGCTGGCGCGCGATGGCGCGACGGCGGTGTACGTCGCGGTGGACGGCCGCGTCGAGGGTGCGATAGCCATCGCGGACGCGCCCAGGCCGGAGTCCCGCGAGGCGGTGGCCGAGCTCGAGGCCTTGGGACTCGAGGTCTGGATGCTCACGGGCGACAACCGGCGCACCGCCGAGGCCGTTGCCCGGCGGACAGGCGTCGAGCACGTGCTCGCGGAGGTGCTGCCGCAGGACAAGGCCCGGAAGGTGCGGGAGCTGCAGGCGGCCGGCAGGACGGTAGCCATGGTGGGCGACGGGATCAACGACGCTCCCGCCCTCGCTCAGGCCGACCTGGGGATTGCGATAGGCACCGGCACCGACGTGGCGATGGCGGCCTCCGACATCACGCTCATCGGCGGCGACCTCCGCACGATCGCGACCTCCATCGCGCTGTCGCGCAAGACGGTCGGCGTGATCAGGCAGGGGCTCTTCTGGGCGTTCGCCTACAACGTCGTCCTGATCCCCGTCGCGATGGGCGCGCTCTACCCGCTCTTCGGCGTGCTGATGAGCCCCGTGCTCGCGGCCGCCGCGATGGCGATGAGCAGCGTGAGCGTCGTCACGAACGCGCTCAGGCTGAGGCGCTTCCGACGACCGGAGAGCGCCGAGGCGATCCTGCATCCGTCCGCGGTAGAGCGCGTGCGGGAGTATGCGTACCTAGGCGGCATCGCGCTCCTGGCCGTGGCGGTCGGGGTCGCGGCGCTCTGGCTCGGCACCCACGGGCTGGGGGCGTGACCCGAGGGCACACACAAGGAAGGAGGACTACAGTGGCAACGACGATCCTGAACGTCCCGGACATCTCCTGCGAGCACTGCGTGCGCGTGGTCGCGGGGGCTCTGTCCCCGCTCGAGGGAGTGCGCGACGTGAGCGTGGACGTGCCCGCGAAGCAGGTGCGCGTGGAGTACGACGAGACGCGCGTCGACGTCGCCCGGATGAGGGCGGTCCTCGAGGAGGAGGACTACCCGGTGGAGTCCGTCGAGGCGGCCGGGTAGATCCGGCCGCCCCGGAGCAGGGGGATCGGGACATGACACCGCTCGAACAGTACGGCCTGCTGGCGGCGTTCGTCCTCAGCACGATCGGACTGGTGGCGATGCTTCGCCTCATCGCTCGCTCGCTCGGCGGCGTGCGGAAGGAGCCGGGGAAGGACGTGCCGTTCTCGGGTGGCGAGCTCGCGCCGAAGCCCGTCTGGGTGCGCTACCACGTGCACTACTACGGGTTCGCGCTGCTGTTCCTCGCGTTCGACATGGAGATGGCCTTCATGTACCCGTGGGCCGTAGTCTACCAGGAGCTGGGGCTGGAGGCGCTCGCGGACATGGCCGTGTTCCTCGGGATCCTGTTCCTTGGGCTGCTGTACGGCTGGAGCCAGGGCGCTCTCAGGAGGCAGTGATGATCGGCGCGCGCGCGGGCAGGTGGACCTGGTTCCGGCGAGTGGCCGCGAGGGCGATGGCGGGCGAGCTCTCCGCGTTCGTCGTCCCGGGGCCGGAGATCGCGCTGGCCCACGGGCTGGACCTGCGATCGGCCGGCGTGGTGGTCGCGGAAACGCCGCGGCACGCCAGCGTGCTCCTGCTCGTCGGAGAGATCCCCACGGGGCTCGGGCGCGCGGCCTCGGTTGCCTATGCCCAGATGCCGCGACCCCGGGCAGTGCTCGCGCTGGGCGTGGCGGACGTATCTGCCCTGCCCCCGCCGGACGTCTCCGCGCCGCTCGAGCAGTCGGGCCTGGTACAGGGGGTGGAGGGCGTCCGTCGCTGGCTCTCGACGTTCGCCTGGAGCACGGAGGCGACGGCTTTCGACACCGAGGCGGTCGGTACGGAGACGAGGTACACCTGTCCCATGCACCCCGAGGTGGTGCAGGATCGCCCCGGGAAGTGCCCTATATGCGGGATGGACCTGGTGCTGCGGGAGGAGGCCGGGACTCCCCACGGTCACCACGACACGAGCGGTCGTCACGGAGGCACGGAGCAGGCGGAGTCCGGCAGGACCGAGTACAGCTGCCCCATGCATCCCGAGGTAGTACAGGACGAGCCCGGCACGTGCCCGAAGTGCGGAATGAGGCTGGAGCCCCGAGAGGGCGCGGAGCACGCCGGACACGGCCCCACGGAGCGCGAGGGGAGCGAGGGCGGTCACCGGGACGGTGGGGAGCAAGGCGACGCCGACCACGGCTCGATGCAGCACGGCGGCTTCATGTCCATGGTCATGATGACGAAGGACCTGCCGCGCAGCGACGACGGCCTGCCGATGGAGTGGGTGGAGGCGCCCTTCGGCCCCCTCTTCCCCGGCCTCCCCGGCGGCCTCGCCCTCGTCCTCACCCTCGACGGCGACACCGTCGCGGAGGCGCAGGTCAGGCCGGGAACGACCTCGAGGACGCTCGAGGAAGGATGGCGCTGCCCGGCGGACGACCTCCCAGATCGCCTGGCGAGCCTCGATCCCCTGTCACCGGCGTCCTACAGGCTGCTCGCGCTCCGCGCGCTCGAGGCCGCGGCGGGCGTGGTGGCGGGCGAGGAGAGGGAGCGGGCACGCGCGGGCGCGCTCGAACGGGAGCGCGCTGCGAGCCACCTCGACTGGCTCGCCCAGCTCGGCCATCTGCTCGGCCTCCGGTGGCTCGTGGAGAGGGCCGGCGAGCTGCAGCACGCCCTCGTTACGGCAAAGGGCGCTTCGGATATCTCGAGCGCGCGGGATGGATCTGCAAAGATGGTTGGCAGACTCGAGCGGACCCCGCTCCTGGAGGCGCGCCTGCGGGGTGCAGGCTTCCTGCATTCGGACCGCAGGGAGGAGCTGCGCGGGCCGGTGGGGCGGGCCGCCGGCAGAGCGTCCGACGCGCGCTGCGGCGACCCCGTCTACCGGAAGCTCGGGTTCGAGCCGGTGGTGCGCGAGGGCAGCGACGCGCTCTCGAGGCTGCGTGTGCGCCTCGCGGAGATCGGGCAGAGCCTCGATCTCGCGCTCGCCGCGGGCAGCTCCGAGCTCTCGCCTTCTCCCATGCCCCACGATGTGTCGGGACACGGCTCGGCAAGTGTCGAGACTCCGCGCGGCGAGGCAACGCTATCCGTACACCTGACGGGTGGGGAGGTGACCCACGTCGTGCTCACCACCCCCTCCGAGCGCCACGTCGGGCTGGTTGGGGCGGTGGCGGAGGGTCGCGAGGTCTCCGACGCCCTCCTGGGCATCGCCTCGCTCGACCTCTCCCCATGGGAGGTGGACCGGTGACCTCGCCGAGCTACGTGCTGCTGTTCGCGCTGGGGCTGTACGTCGTGGCCGTGCTCGAGGGCTGGGCCTCGACCGGCAGGCTCCGACTTGCGAGGCCTCTCAGGGCGGGGGTGGCACTGCTGGGCCGCGAGACCGTGACGCCGCGCCGACCGGACCGCGTGCTGTACGAGACCGCGCCCGTCCTGCTGCTCGCCGCGGGCCTGCTCGCTGCAGCGGTGCTCCCGCTCGACAGGGGGGCGGTGTCGGTGGACCTGGCGACCGGCGTCCTCTTCGTGAACTCGGCGCTGGCATATGTGATGGTCGGGCTGGTCATGGCAGGGTGGGCCCCGGGCGGAGCCTACTCCCTCGTCGCCGGCTGGAGGTTCCTGGGCCAGCTCGTCGCCTACTCGATGCTCATAGTGATGCCGATCACAGCGGTCGCGATGCGCGCGCAGTCCCTCTCGACGACGGCCGCGGTGAGCTCTCAGGTCCACCTGTGGAACCTGGCCGCGCAGCCCCTGGGCTTCGCGCTGTTCTTCCTCGCGGCGATGGCGGTGTGTTTCCTGCCGCCCTTCGACCTGCCCGTGTCGAGCGATCTGGCCGGAGGGGTCGCGGGCGAGTACACGGGCGCGCGGCTCGCGGTGGTGCGCTTGGCGCGCGTCGCCCTCGTGCTCACGCTCTCCCTCGCGGTGGTCGTGTTCTTCCTTGGCGGCTGGCTCGGGCCGGTGCTGCCGGGTTGGGTCTGGACGTTCGTGAAGACGATCGCGGTGGCCGCGACGATGCTTGTCGTGGGCCGGCTCGTGCCGAGGCTGCGCGAGGAGCAGGTGCTCGCCTGGGGCTGGAAGTACGGCATCCCGCTCGCGCTCGTGAACATACTGTGGGTAGGGCTGACGCTGCTGGGGGTGAGATAGTGACGTGGCAGCTGCTCTCGGTGGCCTTCTTCGGGCTGCTCGCCATCTGGTTCGGGGTCACGGTGTTCCGGACGAGCTCGATGGTGCGCTCGGCGCTCTCGCTCCTGGGCTCGATGGCCGCCGTCGGCGCGATGTTCCTCGCGATGCAGGCGGAGTTCCTGGGTGTGCTGCAGATCATGATGATGGCCACGGAGATGACGATCATGGCGATCTTCATGGTGATGTACATGATGGACCCCGGGGGGCTCGGACAGATGGACATGACCCACCAGAAGAGGGTCTCCGTCGCCGCCGGGGTGACCGGCGCGCTCGCGGGGATCCTACTCGCCCTCCTCCCCGGATGGGGACCGATAGTCCGGAGCGTGCCGGGCCCCGCGAGGCAGACGCACGACCTGGGGATCGAGCTCATGAACCGTTCGATGATCGTCTTCGAGACGGCGGGGGTCGCGATCCTGGTGGCGATGATAGCGGCCACATCGGTGGCGATAGCGAGGCGGCGATGATCACGCTCGTCGTCGCGCTCGTGGTCGGCGCCTCCCTGTTCGGCGTCGGGCTGTACGGCGCGCTCAGCCAGACGAACCTGGTGATGATAATGATGGGGATAGAGCTGATGCTCGGGGCCGCGATGGTGAACCTGGTCGCGTTCTGGCGCTTCCTACATCCCGGTGCGGTGTCGGCGCAGGTGTTCGTGCTGATCGTCATGACCGAGATGGCGCTCGAGATGGCCGTCGGCTTCGGGCTCGCCACCGCCCGCTTCCGCGCCCGGGGCTCCGTCGAGATGGAAGAGGCGACGGAGCTGAGAGGGTGATCGTCGCCTCGCTCGTGATCTGGGCGCCGCTCGCGGCGGTTGCGCTGATCCTCCCGCTCCGGCGAGCGTCCTCCGCGCTGGCGCTCGCGGGCAGTGGCGCCGCGACGCTCGCTGCCATCGCCACGCTCGTCCGAGTCGCTCGGGGCGAGCGCTTCTCGGCCAGCCTGCCCGGCCTGCCGGGGATGCCCCTGAGGCTCGAGGTCGACCCGCTCGCGGCGGCGCTCGCGGTGGTCGTCGCGGTCACGGCGTTCCTGGTGCTCGTCTACTCGGTCGGGTACGCGCGCGGGTATCGGGACCAGGCGCGCTTCTACACGGAGATGAGCTTCTTCGCGGCCGCGATGGAGGCGCTCGTGCTCGCGGGCTACTGGGTGCTGTTCCTGGTCGCGTGGGAGCTGATCGGGCTTGCGTCGTACCTGCTGATTGGCTATGAGCACGAGCGGCCCGAGGCGGGGCGGGCCGCGACCCGGGCCTTTCTCACCACCCGCTCGGCCGACCTCTGCCTGTACGTGGCGGTGTTCGTCCTGATCGCGCGCTCGGGCACGTCCGAGATCCCGGTCACGCTGAACGGCTCGGGCTGGGCGGCGGTCGTGGCGGGCCTGCTCCTGCTCGTGGCGGCGATGGGCAAGTCGGCTCAGATTCCCTTTCAGGGATGGCTCCAGGACGCGATGCTCGGCCCCACGCCGGTGTCGGCGCTGCTTCACTCGGCCGCGCTCGTCGCGGCGGGCGCGATCCTGCTCATAAGGGCTTTCCCGTTGCTGCCTCCCGGCATCCTGCTGGTGGCAGGTGCCGGGAGGCAGCAACGGGAAAGCCCTTATG